>CAZIVQ010000205.1:0-6776 GCA_964542415.1 uncultured Bacteroidia bacterium
CTCAGGTCGCTCGTCGCTTATCGCCACATCGCTCATCGCTCATCGCTTATCGCTTATCGCTCATCGCCACATCGCTTGTCGCTCATCTCATCTCTCCTACAAAAACTTCGCCTGCTCATCCGCCGTTGGCAGGCGGCAGCTGTCTTTCTTGCCAAACCAGCGGTAGCGGTTGCGGGCGATCCAGCCGTAAACCAGGTCGCGCAGGAAGCTCGGCACGATGATGAAGCCATACAGCAATGGCCAGGGAAACGGCAACCGCCGCGCAATGCGTAGCGCCGCAGTCGAGCGCTCGTAGAGCTGCCCGTCCTCGATCAGAAAGACTGATGAAACCGCGTCGGGGTCCTTGCCGTGCTCCTGCAAAAGCCGACGGCCTGCCTCATTTTGGTTGGCGGTGAAACGGAAGCGGTCGTGCTTGTCGCGCCGGATCACGAAGTCCACGCTGCTGTTGCAGAGGTTGCAGACGCCGTCGAAGATGATGGTCATAGGGGTAAGAGGGAATAAGGGGTAGGGGAGTAAGGTGTAGGGGGAGAATTCGCTGGGGCCTTCGCATTAAAAAAGCAGAAAAGCACCTACAATTCTTCCGTGTACAACGCATCTTCTTCCCCCTTGGTTTGACCCTTTCACAAAACCCCGCCCCCGGAGCAACCTCACCGCCACCCATCCGTTTTCCCTAATGCGGTCAGGCCGTTTGTCTATACTCCATCCTCTCCTCATGCAAGCTAACCTCGAAGAGCGCCTCAACGTCCTCACCCACGGCTTCGGCATCCTCCTCTTTGGCCTCGGCACCCCTTGGCTCATCTACGCCGCCATGGAGCAAGGCGCCCCCACCCGCATCTGGGCCGTGAGCATCTTCTGCTTCACCCTCATCTTCACCTACCTCGCCTCCACCGTCTACCACGCCGTACGCCATCCGCAGCTCAAAAAGCGTCTGCAAGTCGTCGACCACATCAGCATCTACGGCCTCATCGCTGGCACCTACACCCCCTTCATCCTCTTCTTTTTCCAAGGCGACGCCATCTGGCAAAACCTTCTCCTCATCTGGGGCATCGCCCTGGCCGGCACCCTCTACAAGCTTTTCCTCACCGGTCGCTTCAAGCTCTTCTCCACCTTCGTCTACCTCGGCATGGGCTGGCTCATCGTCCTCATCGGCAAGCCCATCTTCGTGAGCCTCACCCCCATCGGCCTCACTTGGCTCATCCTCGGCGGTGCCGCCTACAGCCTCGGCGTCATCTTCTTCCTTATGCCCCGCCTGCGCTACCACCACGCCATCTGGCACCTCTTCGTCCTCGCGGGCAGCACCAGTCACTTCCTCGCCGTCCTAGAGTCGGTGGGGAGTAAGGGGTAGGGGAGTAGGGTATAGGGTGTAAGGTGTAAGGCATAGGGTGTATGGGCATGGGGGAGTAAGGGTTTTCTCTCTTGCGGATTTGCCATCCTTGAGGAAAAGCAGCCTCTTTCAGTCGTCTAGCCGTCTAGTCGTCTAAAAATCTAAAAGTCCAAAAATCTCAATAAGGGCGTGTCCCCCCACCGCTGCCAGCATCGGTGGGGGGTCGGTCCCTTCCGGGGTTCGCTTCGCTCCGTCTTCCGCCTTCGGCTCCAGACCCTCCCTGCGGTCGGCCCTCCAGGCACCTCACGCCGCCACAAGCCCCCGCCGCAACCCCTTAGGCGCAGCGCAAGCGCTGCCTAGTTGCGGCCGCCAGGGCGACCCCGCCCCGAACGCCCGGCCCGCCCTTGGCGGTTGTCGCGGCGCGTTTCTATGTTCGCCTGCCAGGCCTCGAACTGCTCCGCCGTCAAGATGACCTGCATCGCTTCATTTCGCTCCTTGCGCAGCGCCAGCATGCCGCCGCGCATGGCCGCGCGGTCGCCCATGTTTTCCTCCCGTAGCTGCTGCATCTGCTGCGCATGCCCCAAGTTCAGGCTGTAGACCGCCTCATACTGCGCCTCATCCAGCGCCAGCAAGCTGTCCAATCGCTGCGTCAGCTGCGTCGCCATCTCCTCGGGCGAACCCATCGGCTTGCCCCCCGGGCGCTGCGCCTGTACCGACACCGCCAGCCCACCCAGGACCAGCATCAGGCTCAAAAAGATCTTTGTGGTTTTCATCGTTTGCTTCGTTAAAGTGAACAACCTGGTAACTTTTGCCCCGGCCGCTGCTTATGAGCCCGTAGGTACCGTTTTCTCTTTAGACCCCGCTCAGCCCCAAAAGATTCCTCGCTCCGTTGGACTTTCGATTTCACCACAAAGAACACCAAAAGATTTCACTAAGACCACAAATAAAACCCCCAAACCACTCCGTGCCCTACTCCGGTACACCGGGGCATCCCAGATCTGTGAAATACCTCTGTGGTAAAACCCCATCTTCCTATTTTGACCTTTTGACCTTTTGCCATTCTCCCCACTTCCCTATCTTCGCCCCATGAACCTCCGCCTGACCCTTCTCCTCGCCCTCGGCTTCATTCTGCTCAGCTGCGCCCAGCAAAAGCGCCGGCAGCTGGTCGAAGACGCCCCCCTCATTTCCCAGACCTACACCGACCAGACCGGCCGGGAGGTCAGCCTGACCAACACCCCCCAGCGTGTCGTCTCTATCGCCCCCACCCCCCCGGAGATGGTCTCCGCCAGGGGGGGGGGGGCCCGGCTCGTGCCCCCCCCCCGGGCCTCCAACTACCCCCCTGCGGGGGAGGACACCCCCGCCGTGACCACTTACCCCGAGCTGGATCTCGAACAGCTGCAAGCCACCGGGGCCGAGTTGGTCCTCACCACCGATGAGATCTTCTCCCCCGACGACCTCGCCCTGCTCGACAACATTGGCCTGCCGGTCTACCTCCAGCACTATGAGACCCTCGACGACGTCTACCGGGGCATCCGCGACCTTGGGGAGCTGCTCGGCCGTAAGGCCCCCGCCAACGCCCTGGCTGATTCACTCCAAGACCTGGAAGAAGCGGTTACGGCGGCCACCGAAAACCAAATCAAGTACCGAACCATGATCCTCATAAGCGCTGACCCCCTCAAGGTGGTCGGCGGCACCGGCTTCCTGCACCAATTGATCGAAAAAGCCGGCGGCATGAACATCTATGAGGAGGCGGAAGACGCCTACCATGTCACCACCTTGGAGGAGATCATGAAGCTCCAGCCGGAGTTCCTCATTCTCCCCTCTAAAAACACCCAAGTCTACAACGAGCTGCTGGAGCAATTTCCCATGCTCTACAACACCCCCGCCGCCTACCAAAAGCAGGTCCACGTCATGGACCCCGACCTGCTCTACCGGCCCGGCCCCCGCATGCTCGATGGCCTGCTCGCACTCACCAGCATCTTGCACAGCAAGCTCACCTCGCAGCGGTTTCTGGACCCGGATTTTGAGGAGGGGATAGAGGAGTAGAGGGCATAAGGGAATAGGGGGAATAGGGGGAAGAGGCGTAGGGGTGTAAGGTGTAAGGCTTAGCCTGTTATTCTTCTCAATTTTCAACGCAGATCTCGGACCCCGGTCGAAGATGCCCCGGTAACACCGGGGTAAGAAACCGGGGGGGCGCTAAGGTGTCGCAGATCTTGGATTCCGGGGAAACCGGAAGGTCGCAAAGTTTGGGAGGAGTATGGGTAAGAGAAATAAATAGGCTATCTCCGCGTCTTCTCCGCGTCCTTTGCGTTAAAAAAACGAAACGCCCCCCATGCCCACCCGCCATCTCCTTTCCTGGCTGCTGCTCCTCGCCCTGGCCCTGCTGGCCATGTTTGGCGGGATGCTGACGGGGAGCTACGAGCTGAGCGCGGCGGAAGTATGGCGGGCGCTGTGGGACGCCAGCGCTGAGCAGCACCTGATCGTCACGCAGCTGCGGCTGCCGCGGGTCTTGCTGGCTTTTCTGGCCGGGGGGGTGCTGGCGCTGAGCGGCTTCTTCATGCAAGCCCTGATCAAAAATCCCCTGGCCGATCCCTACATCATGGGCCTCACGGCCGGGGCCGGTTTCGGGGTGAACCTGGTGATTACGGGGCTGGTGCCGCTGGTGGGCTATACCTGGCTCACCTATCCGCTTTTTGCGGGGATGGGGGGGCTGGCCAGCCTGCTGCTGGTGGTCACCCTGGGCTGGCGCAGCTTTTTTGAGGACAATGCCCGCCTGCTCATCGCGGGGGTAGCCACGGCCTCGATTTTCTCTGCCGCCACCGGCGTGCTCATCTACCGCTTTGCCGACAGCAACCAGGTGCAGCAGCTGGTGTTCTGGTCTTTTGGCAGCTTCGCCCGCGCCACCTGGGAGGGCGTGGCGGTGTCGGCCGTGCTGCTGGCCGCGGGCATCCTCTTCGGCCTGATCATCGCCCGGCAGCTCGACCTGCTGATGATGGGCGACGTACAGGCCCGCAGCTTGGGGATGAACGTCAGCCGGACCAAATTTGCCTTGCTCTTCGTCACCTCCCTGGTGACCGGCGGCACCGTGGCTTTCACCGGCCCCATCGGCTTTGTGGGCATGATGGTGCCCCACCTTTGCCGGGCCCTCTTCGGCGGGCAGCACCGCGCCAACATGCTCCTCAGTCCCCTGCTGGGCGGGGCCTACCTCTGCGGCTGCGACGTGCTCAGTCGCTGGATTCTGCCCCCGGCGGGCTTGCCCATCGGCATCATCACCGCCATCCTGGGGGTGCCCTTTTTTCTCTACCTCCTCTTTTCGCGCCGCAGCCAGTTGTAAGGTTGGGGCCTTTTGCCCTAACTTCGCAGCCTATGAAACCTTTCTACCGCGACCTGCGCCTGGGCATTGTCGGCGGCGGTCAGCTCGGCCGCATGCTCATCCAGGCCGCCATCGACCTCAACGTCCACCTCTCGGTCCTTGACCCTTCGGCCGAAGCCCCGGCCGGCCCTTACGCCCACCGTTTCGTCCAAGGCAGCCTCACCGACTACGACACGGTCTATCAGTTTGGGCAGGCCTGCGACCTGCTCACCATCGAGATCGAAAACGTCAACACCGAGGCGCTCAAAGCCCTGCAAGCCGAGGGCAAGCTCGTCTACCCCGATCCGGCTACCATTGCCCTGATCCAGGACAAGCGCGCCCAGAAGCAGTTTTACCAGCAACACGGGCTGCCTACGGCGGCTTTTCAGCTAGTAAAAAACCAGGCGGAGGTCATGGCTTATGAAGGTCCCTTTCCGGTGGTACACAAGCTGGGCCGGGCGGGCTACGACGGCCGGGGCGTGCAGGTATTGCGTAGCGAAGCAGATAAGGCTAAGGCCTTCGATGCGCCAGGGCTGCTGGAGAATTACGTGCCTTTTGAGAAAGAATTGGCGGTGCTGGTGGCGCGGCGGCCGGGGGGCCAAGTGGCGACTTTTCCGGTGGTAGAAATGGTCTTCCATCCCGAACACAACCTGGTGGAGTACCTTTTTGCCCCGGCGGAACTCCCGGTGGTGATCGCCCTCAGGGCGCAGGAGATCGCCCGGGAAGTAGTCGAAAAGCTCGACTACGTGGGGCTGATGGCGGTGGAGCTATTTCTGACCCAGGAAAATGAGCTGCTGATCAACGAAGTCGCGCCGCGGCCGCACAATTCGGGCCACCACACCATCCGGGCTTGCGACACCTCGCAGTACGAGCAGCACCTGCGGGCCATCCTGGATTTACCTTTGGGCGACACGCGGCAGCACAGCCCCGCCGCCATGGTCAACCTGCTGGGCGAAGCCGGGCATACCGGTCCCACCCGCTACGAAGGGGTAGAGGACCTGCTGTCGATTGCCGGGGCGCACCCGCATTTTTATGGCAAGGCCGAAACCCGGCCTTTTCGCAAGATGGGCCATGTCACCCTGCTCGGTGAAGACCTCAACCGCCTGCGCCAAAAAGTCGAAGCCGCCAAAGCAGCGATGCGCGTGATCAGTGGTCAGTGATCAGTGAACAGTGGTCAGTGGTCAGTGGTCAGGGAGCATTTTTCCTAATCCCCTTTTTACCACAGAGAACACGGAGGGATTTCACAGAGGACACGGAGTTTTTTTACCCAAACCCCAAACCCCAAACCCCAAAACCCTAATCCCCTTTTTACCACAGAGAACACGGAGGGATTTCACAAAGGACACGGAGTTTTTTTTAACCAAACGCTCATCTCTGCGCTACCTCTGCGTTCTCTGCGTTAAAAACCCAAAACCCAAAACCCAAAACCCAAAACCCAAAACCCAATCCCCAAAACCCAAAACTCAAAACCCATGGCACAAGTAGGCATCATCATGGGCAGCAAGTCCGACCTTCCAGTGATGGAAGGCGCGGCAGAAATGCTGCGACACTTTGGCATCGCGTATGAAATCACCGTCGTCTCTGCCCACCGGACGCCGCAGCGGATGATGGACTATGCCACCTCGGCCCGGGAGCGGGGCCTGAAGGTCATCATTGCCGGGGCGGGGGGCGCGGCGCACCTGCCGGGCATGGTGGCGGCGGTCACCACCCTGCCGGTGATCGGCTTGCCGGTCAAGTCCTCCAATTCCATCGACGGCTGGGACTCTGTCCTGTCGATTTTGCAGATGCCCTCCGGCGTCCCCGTGGCCACCGTCGCCCTCGATGGTGCCAAAAATGCAGGCATTCTCGCCGCCCAGATCCTCGGGACGCAGGACGAGGCCCTCGCCACCAACCTCCAGGCTTACAAGGAGGAATTGCAGGCCAAGGTAATGGAGATGGTCAAGGAGGTGGAAGGGTAGCGGGGGGAAGAGGGCATAAGGGTGTAGGGGGGAGAGGGTATAAGGGTGTAGGGGAATGATGTGTAGGGTATAATACCCAATCCCCTTTTTCACCACGGAGGTCACGGATATTGGATCCCGGAGAAACCGGGAGGTATTTCAC
>CAZIVQ010000206.1:0-6759 GCA_964542415.1 uncultured Bacteroidia bacterium
TTGCCGGGATCCTGCACAATTTTGTGCTCTTTTTCCTGGCCTTGACCGTGGTGGTTTCGGTTGCCTACGTTGCTTTAGACTTGGTATCGGAGCATCAGTTTTTTGCGCATTTTGCGAGGTATACCCAGGCCGAAGCGGAGCAACCAGAGCTTGAAGCGGGGGTAATACAATGGTTGTCGAGCTTGAGTAAGGCGACTAAGCTGACGTTTGGCCAAATTACCGCACAGTTGGCTTTGTCAGGCCTGATGGCCATCATCGGCCTGGTGATAGCTGTGTTTTTTGTCATCCGCGCCCAGCAGACCCTGCTGCTCAGCGACCAGGGCCTCGACCGCCTGGAACAGCAGCCAGACTACCCTTCTGGGGAAACCGCCGAAAGCCATCGCATCCGGAAGTTTGTTCATAGCTTCAACTGGTTTGCCTTTGCCGTGGGTCCGCTGCTGAGCCTGGGCTTGTGGCTGGGCCTGCACGGCCAATACCAGGCAGCAGAAACTTTCTGGCTGATCTTAATCGTCCCCCTGCTATTTGCCGGGGGCTTGTTTGTGAGCACCTTTGGGCTGCTGCCGTTTTTTAAGGGGCAACTGCGCATGGCCCGCTCCCTCTATGGTGCCCTGCGTGGTGGGGCGCTCTACAGCCTGTTTCTCTACCTGCTGCTGCCGACGGTGCTGCTGCTGCTCTTTTCGCTCAGCTATTTCTTTCAGGACGTCATCTACTCCTTTTTCTCCACCATCTCTGGGGTCGCTTCGGTGGGCATTGGCTACCTGGCGGTTTCCAGCAAAAGCAGTGGCCAGAATACCCTGAAGGACCGGCTGGTCGAGGCCTTGCGGATTCCCCTGTTGAGCCTTTCGGTGGTGGTGCTGGTGGCTATCCTGGCGTCGGTCATTGCCGGATTGATCCATCCAGCAATCGGCGAGCGCTGGGAATCGCTTTACGTCCCCGGTTGGACCCTGGGAGGGGCTTTCCTGTTGTTTTTGCTGCTGGGCTTTTTTGTTGACAGCAACCGGCTTTCGCTGCACTATTTTTACCGCGACCGCCTCACTGAGGCTTACCTGCGCACCGATGCCCGGGTCAAACGCCCGGCAGAAAGGCGGCAGGGTATGCCTAAGATCAACCTTCGCAACGACGAGGACCTGCGCCTCAAAAACCTGGGCTACCTGCAAGTAACAGACGAAGCCCAAGCAGCCGAGCTGCGAGAAAAGCGCCCGGAGGGCTACCGCTTCGATGAGGATGGCACGGTCTGGAAGCCGCATGCCCGCGCCCCCTACCACCTCATCGTCACGGCCCTCAACCTGCAGGGCACCCACGAACTGGTGCGCAAGGACCTCAAGTCTGACCATTTCATTTTCAGCCGGGACTACGTCGGTTCCCGCAGCACGGGCTACGTACGCACCGCGCACTACCGGGGCGGCTTCACCAAGCTGGCCCGGGCCATGACCATCTCTGCGGCGGCTGTGGGATCCGGGATGGGCTTTGCCACTTTTTTCGCCCAATCTTTCCTCACCACCTTGCTCAACCTGCGGCTCGGCTACTGGATGGAAAATCCCTGGCATTATCATCAAAAAGACCATAACCCCTACCAGCGCTTCACCTTCTGGCCCAAATACCTGCTCATGGAGATGCTGGGCCAGCTCCAGGCCCGCGAGCGCCTGGTCAACCTCTCCGATGGGGCCCATACCGGCGACAACCTCGGCCTGCTGCCCATGATCCAGCGGCGTTGCCGGCTGATCTTGGTCTGTGACTTCGAAGAAGATAAAAATTTTGGCTTCGCCTCCTTCAACCATGCCGTGCGCATGGCCAACGTGGAAGAGCATACCGAAATCCAAATCGACCTCAGCCCCTTGGTCCCCAACAAAAAAGAAAACGGCAGCTACGGCCGCAGCCACAGCAGTGTGGCCCTCGGCACCATTCGCTATCCCGACATGAGCGTGGGCACCCTCGTCTACGTCAAGTCCTGGCTCAACCGTGAGATGCTGCCGGTACATGTCTACAACTATCACAACATGAACCGGGACTTCCCCCACCAATCTACCGGCGACCAGTATTTTGATGATGCCCAGTTCGAGGCCTACCGGGCCCTGGGCTTCCACATCGGCGGGCAGACCGCCCGGGCCATTGAGCGGGCAGAGGCCGAAGGGAGCTGAGGCAAGATTGAGCGGCTCGGCCGGATTTCTGGACTATGCTCAGGCACGTAGCCCGGCTCCCTATTGCCCCGCGCCAAAGTCCAACCCGGTGATCCGCTGGATTTCGTTTGCCAGCTGACCGGCGCGCTCGACGTCTCCTTGCTGGGCAAAAAACTGCATGCTGATGAGGCTAGCCCGCAGGGCGAGGTTTTCCCGGTCGAAGGGCACGCCCCGGTACAGGTTGCCACGCAGGTCGATCAGCGCCTCGCGAGCCAGCCGCTCAAACTCCGCCCACGCCAGCTCGCCCAGCTCTGCCTGGTTTAGCATCTGCGCTTGGGTGATAAGCAAGGTCAGGTTGCGGGGCAACACCGCGTGGGGCATCTTTTCTTCTGCTACCCGCATCAACTGCTGAATTTCCGTTTGGGCTGCGGCTACTTCTTCCCGCAGGTCTTGCTGTAGCGCCGTCAAGCTGTCAGGCACCATCTCCAGATCGGCCTTGGCTGAGTCCAGCCCCCGCAGGCGGGTGCGAGCCAGGATGATCTCTTCCGCGTAGGTATTAGCCAGGCGGAAGAAGGCGTTGCGGTAGTTGCCGATGATCACGTTGCGGGTGTGCTCATCAAAATTCACGCTGGGATCATCCAGCCCCCGGTAGCGAAAATCCTGGATCAAGGCCTCGGTCATGCGTGGCCGGTCGATGCGGCCGTAGTAGATGTCGTTGATGGTGGCTTCGGTGCGCTTGACCGGCAGCACCCGGTAGGCCAGCCCTTCCATGCGGAGGTAGTCCTGCAAGCCCAGAAAGTTACTCGGGGACATGGTATTGGCAAAATAGACTGGGCGCTCCCAGCCGTTGGCGGCGACATTGCGCAGCAAGTCGATCATGGCCGAATCCTTGCGCAGGATGTAGGGGTTGCGGCTGCTGCCCCGGGTCTGGAAGTCCCAGTACATGGTGTCCCCGGCCATGCTGGCTTCGGCGGGGGAAAGGATGCCCTCCTCGGCCAGTTTGGTGGCGTGAGCAGGCAAGGCGATGGTCCGGCTGGGATAGCCCGAATAGACCAGGTCCCGCTCGCCGCTGTACTCGGCCTTGTCCATGGTGATCGGCAAGGCCGACGATTGGTTTTTGGGCTGCTGCATCTGCTCAATGTACCAGTCAGAAATGAGCAGTTCGAGGTTGACCACCCGCACGTCGGTGCGGAAGCCCTCGACTTCCTGCACATACCAAAGCGGAAAAGTATCGTTGTCGCCGCCGGTGAAGAGGATGGCGTTTTCCTCGCAGCTTTCGAGCAGATTCTGGGCAAATTCCACGTCGAGGTAGCGGCCCTTGCGGGTGTGGTCGTCCCAGTTTTCGGCCAGCATCAGGGCCGGGACGATCAGGGCCAGGCCACCGGCTACCCAGGGGGTTGCGGTCCGCAGGTATTTTCGCAGCAAATCCACCAAAAACATCACCCCCAGCCCGATCCAAATAGCAAAGGTTTGGAAGGAACCGGCGTAGGAATAGTCCCGTTCTCGTGGCTGAAAGGGGTACTGGTTGAGGTAAAGAATGATGGCGATGCCAGTAAAGAAAAACAGCAGCCCGATCACCGCCGCGTCTTGCCGCCGCACAATCACGTGCCAGGCCAGGCCCAGCAAGCCCAGCAGCAAGGGCAGGAAATAGTAGTGGTTTTTGCCTTTGTTGCGGGTCAGGTCCTCGGTCCAGCGCGATTCGTCCCAAAACTCCAGCCCCGACTCCCAGCGGGCGTCTTGGATGTCGCTTTCCCGCCCGGCAAAGTTCCACATGAAATAGCGGAAGTACATGTGCTTGAGCTGGTAGCTGAGAAAAAAGCGGAAGTTTTCGCCGGCGGTGGGCTTATCATCATAAGGACTTTGCTTGTCCTGCCCCTTGCGCTCCACGAAATTGACGTAGCCAAAAGGCCCGGCGTTGTACCGACCCGGGTCCCACATGCGCGGAAACCACACTTCCTCTTCGTAGACGTAGCTCTGGTCCAGCACATCCTCCACGTAGCGGTCCCGATCAGCCAGCAGCACGTATTTCATGCCCTTACTTTCGGTGACGGGGTAGCCCCGGGCATCGCGTTTCACATCGGCTTGGTACATGGGGCCGCGCAGCAGGGGGCGCTCCCCGTATTGTTCCCGGCGCATGTAGCTGAGGAAAGTGAGGATGTTTTCGGGGTTGTTCATGTCGATGGGCGGGTCGTCATTGGAGCGAATGAAAATCACGGCGTAGGACGAGAAGCCGATCAAAATGACGGTGAGCCCGAGCAGGGCCGTGTTGAGGATGACCCGGTGCTTCCGGTGGCTGTAGGAGAGCAAGCCCGCCAAGGCCCCTACGATGAGCAGCATCAAGACGGTGAAACCGGTGCCCACTGGCAGCCCGAGACCGGTGGGGTTGCTGCCATCGCGGGCCACGGTACCCGTCAACCATTTCTCCAATCCCCAAGCCAGCTCAAACAATTCCTGGATGATGCCATACTGAATGATGGCCAGGGCCGCCACCGAAATGCCCAGGGTAGCCAGCAGACCGCGCCAGGAAAATTCGTGGGTGCGAAAAAAGTAGACCAGCGCCAGGGCCGGGATGGTCAGCAGGTTGAGCAGGTGGACGCCGATGGAGAGCCCCATGAGGTAGGCGATCAGCACCAACCAGCGCAGGTGGCCGGGCTCGTCGGCCCGGGCTTCCCATTTGAACATCAGCCAGACCACGATGGCGGTGAAGAAGGAACTCAGGGCGTAGACTTCTGCCTCGACGGCATTGAACCAGATGCTGTCGGCAAAGGCACAGCTCAGCCCGGCTACCACGCCTGCGGCGAGGATCGAGCGGTTGGCCGTGCGCCCGAGCAGCCCGCTACGCTCTGCTCCTCGCCGGGCCAGGATGGTGGTGGTCCAGCATACAAACAGGGCCGTGAAGGCGCTCGCCAACGCGCTGATGAGGTTGACCATGAAGGCCACCTGCTCCGGCCCCGCGCTGAAGAGGGCAAACAAGCGTCCCAGCAGCAGGAAGAAAGGCGCGCCCGGCGGGTGGGTCACTTCCAGCTC
The DNA here is from genome assembly GCA_964542415.1 of uncultured Bacteroidia bacterium. Lineage (GTDB taxonomy): Bacteria > Bacteroidota > Bacteroidia > J057 > J057 > CAZIVQ01. The sequence continues at coordinate 5,145 of CAZIVQ010000206.1, forward strand.
ATTGGCACAGGCAATGAACTCCCCGCAGTCCCAAAAACTCGCGGTGGGGGCCATCGTCAGCAAATAGACCAGCAAAGTGAGGCCGAAAACGGCCCAGCCGGTGAGGTTGTTGAGGCGGTTAAAAGACATCTGGAGAGATGAGAGATAAGAAAAAAGAGAAGGGATGGGTGACTGAGCGACATGCGACTGAGTGACATGCGATAAGCAATAAGCGACATGCGACTGAGCGACATGCGATAAGCGACTGAGCGACACGCGACTGAGCGACCGAAGGTCTTTTCTCTGCGTCCTTAGCGAGACCTATCGGTTTTACACCGGCCTCTAGGGATCTGCGAACTTCACGGTAAAAAAACACAGTTAGGAATCCGCATGACGACTTTGGCTGGCATACCCTTGAACCGGTGATAGGTTCAAAGGTAAGGAATGGGCGGCAAGGAACAAGCTGCTCCTGACGGGCGCTGGCGGGGGTGAGGGAAGCTTTTAGGAAAATGACCCGCTGCCTGCACCCATTCTTTGCTGGCTGCGTTGTATATTGGAGCAATCGTTTCCTAATTGTCCATTATGCCTGTATCGACCCTTCCCCGGCAAAAGTTGCTGTGGTTCTTTCTGCTGGCCACTGGTTTTTCCTACCTCGGCCTCCGGCTCCTGCCCCTGGTTTTGGGGGAGGATTTTATTCTGATGAGCCTGGCCGAAGTGCTGGTCTACAGTTGGGGCCCGGCTTTGGCTGCGGTGGTCACCCAGCGGCTGCTCTACCGGGGCAGCATGGCCCGCTACGGCTGGAACCGCAAGCGCTTCAGTTTTCGCTGGATATTCATCGCCATGCTGCTGCCGGTGGCCGTGGTGGCCAGTACGGTGGGGGTCGTCTTTTTGCTCGGCAACCTGGCTGGCATCCCTGGTTTTGGGCAAGTGGTACTCGATTTTAGCCAGCAACTGGCCAGTACCAGCCCCATTTTCCCTGATGCCAGCCGGTTTGGGCTGGCCGTTGCCGATGGGCCACCCCCCATTCCCGGCACCTCCACCATCTTTTTTACGGTGCTGATCCTGGGCATGCTGGGGGGAGCTACCCTTAGCCTGCTGTTTTATGTGGGCGAAGAAGTCGGCTTCCGCGGGCTGGTCCAGACCGAAACCCGCTCCCTCGGCTTCCTCGGCGGCAGCTTCGTCACCGGGGCCCTCTGGGGCCTCTGGCAATTGCCGCTGATCTGGGAGCTAAACGCCAGCCCCGGGTTGAGCGCCTTTTTCTGGCAGGCCTTGGCAACGCTTGGCTTTGGCATCGCCGTGGCCTTTCCCCTGGCCTACCTCAGCAGCAAAACCCGCAGCATCTATGCCTCGGCCACCTTCCTCGGGGTCTTGGGCAACATCGGCGGGCTGGGCCGCTTTTTCTTCCTCTACGACGACCCCCTCTTCAGCGGCGTCAGCGGCCTGGCGGGCATGTTTGTCTTCCTTGCCATCACCTACCTTATTCTGCGCTACGACCGGGCCTTTGTAGAAAAATACCCGGAGATGAGGTATTAGATTTTGAGAGGGTGAGATTTTGAGACAGGGGAGTGGGGGAAGGGCGTGAGTTCATTTGTCCCATTTTTCCATGCAGCCTTACGCAGACCGGGTCCTTTAGCTA
>CAZIVQ010000207.1:0-6759 GCA_964542415.1 uncultured Bacteroidia bacterium
TCGCCTGCTGGATATCCGACACGTAGCCTACCGGCTGGGCAAACATTTGCGCCGGCAGCTCCGATTTGCCCTTCTCATAGCTCTGGGTGATGATGCGCACCTGCAAGGCCGACTCGCTGTTCAGCGCCGAGTCGATGCCCGCCGGGCCTACCCCCTCTTCCAACAATTGGGCCACGCGCTGCAAAGCTTCCCGGTCGCTGCTGCGGTACTCGCGCAGGTCCACCATTTCGTCGGCCTCGAAGAGGGTTTGGTTTTCCTGGTAGAAGGTCTTCAACCCAGTGGTGTCTTCCACTGCTTTCTTCCAGACTTTCTGCTCCATCAAGGTAAAGAGCAGAATGCCATCACGGTATTCTTGCAGCAGGTGGCGGAACTCAGGGTTCTTCTTGGGCAATTGGTCCTCTTCGTAGGCCAGCAGTTGTTTTTCGGCGAAAGCCTCGTAGAGCTCGTCGACGGCCTGGGCCACTGGCATGCCGGGACGGCGGCTGCGGCTGCGCAGGTAATCGTCGATAAAGTCCTGGATGGTCTGAACATATGCGCCCTCATTGAGAGAGAAGAGCACCTTGTCATACAGCTGATCCTGGGTGGAGTCGGGCTTCCAGGTGCCTCGGGGGAAGGTTTCGTCCAGGGTAGACTTGAAAGCGGAAAGGTTCTCCCCCATCAGCTCGTAGCCATTTTCTTGCTTGATGCGCTTGATCAGGGCCTGTCGGCTGAGCTGCGAGCGGCTGTCACGCGAAATCTTCTGCTTCAACTCCGGCCGACTTTCTTCCAGGGTAGCCATCTTTTCTACCTCGGTTATGGTAAGAATGTGCCAGCCAAACTGCGTCTGAAAAGGCTCGGAAAATTCGCCCTCCGCCAGTTGCAGCTTGCGGGTCTCCATCTCAGGCAGCAAGCGGCCGGTACCCAGGTCACCTCCCCGGCTGGCAGAATTGGGGTCATCGGAGTACTGCTTCACCAGGTTGGTAAAGTCTTCGCCTTGCTGCAGGCGGGCATAGATTTCTTGAATCATCTTCTCGGCCTGCTCGTCAGTCTTGGCGCTGTAGCGATCGCCCACGCGGATGATGAGATGAGCCGCCTGCTTGGTGCCAGAATTGGCCATGCGGTCATTGACCTTCACCAGGTGGTAGCCGTAGCGGGTGCGCACCGGCAGGGAGACTTCGCCTTTTTCGGTAGAAAAAGCAGCCGACTCGAAGGGGTAAACCATGTCGAAGACGCTAAAGTAGCCCAGCTCGCCCTGGTTTTCTTTGGCTGAGGGATCCTCCGAATGGCGGGCAGCCATCTCGGCGAAGGTGACCTGCCCCTTAACGATAGAATCGCGCAGGGCGAGGATGCGGGTGTAGGTGGCGAGGGTGTCGGTGGGGGTGGCCCCCTGAGGCACCGAGAGGAGCAAGTGGGAGGCGTTGACCAGCGACTGACTGCGCTGGTAGGCCTCTTCGATCAGCTGGTCCTCTACCTCTTTGGCAGAAAGGTAGGGCTGGGCGAGTTGCTTGCGGTAGGTGTTGAATTCTTGCTTGAAAGCCGGGGTGGTATCCAGGCCCATGGCCTCGGCTTCAAAGACTTTGCGCTTGAAGTTGACGTAGAGGTCGAGGTACTCGCGGTACTGTTCGGGGGTGTGAGAGCCCGCTTCTTCGGGGCCGCCATTGTTTTTGGCGTAGACCCGCTCAAACTCGGTCTGGCTCACGCCTCCCCGCTCGAAGTCTAAGAGAAGAGGGCCTTCGGCAGCGGCGGTAGGCGCAGGGGAAGCGGCAGGTTGGGTCGATTTGCAGGCCACAGCCATGCTAGCCACCACGGCCAAGCAGATCCAAAAGCAGTATACTGATCGCATTGTCTTTTCAGATATGAAGTTTTTTACGGGAGGCAAATTTAGCAAACCCCGGGCAATAAAGAAAAGACGTTATGCGACTCATTACCACGGATCAACCGCGGGAAAAAAGGAGATGGAATGGGAAGGGTGAAATGGAAGCTGGAAAGGGGCAATCAAGCCTGGTAGGTGGGACCGAGGTGCTTACCGAGTTTGTAGACATAATAGCCCTGGCCTTCTTCTACCTTGATCTCGTCCATGATGCGATGGATCAAGTTGATGCCAAGGCCTCCTTTGCCGCGCTTGCGCACGATGTCACTGATCCGCTCGGGTTGGTACTCGTGAATAGGGAAAGCTTTTCCCGTGTCCTTGATCTCAGTGTAGAGGGTTCCGTTTTCGCGGTAAATAGATACCTCAATGGTGGAATAGTTGTCGCATTGGTGCTGGTGGATCATACAATTGGCACAGGCCTCATCCACCGCCAGCACAATCTGATTGGAGACCAGACCGGTTACCTCCAAGTCAGCCAGCCGGTCCTTGACAAAGTTCCGGATAGTGGCGAGAAACATTTTATTACACCTGACCCTTAGATAGGCTTTCATCTTCCTAAAATCGTTGATTACAAGCAAAAGAAAGAAGGGTGGTGTGCTGCTAACGGTCTATACGTTGCAAGGGAGTAAGCTTGTTGCATGGTAGCAGGGGTTTTCAGGTAAGACAGGTAAAAAAAGCGCAAGGAGAAAAAAATCACAGGGACTACACAGACGAGTTGGAAGGGGTGGAGGCATCAAAATAGGGCGCTACGCCTTCTTCAGCGTCGACGATGGTGAGCAGGCGGTCGAGGCCCAGGATGGCAAACACGTCGCGAACATTGTGGGCCACCTGCGAGATGACCAGTTTGCCGTCCTTCCGTTTGAGTTCGTCGAGGTAAGAAATAAACACCCCCAAGCCAGCGCTGGAAATATAATTTACCTCTGAAAAGTCGATGTGTAAATTGACCTTGCCCGCTTCAAGTAAGGCGCTGATCTTGGCATCGAGGTAGACCGAAGAGTTGGCGTCGAGTTCGCCTTCAGGTACCAAGGTAATGAATCCAGCTTCGACTTGTTCTCTGATTTCCATAGGGCGGGGTTGTTTTTGATTTACGACAAAGTGCCTGATGAGTTATCCCCGAAGCTAATGATGAGCAGCGTATAGTCATCTTGCAGGTCAGAATGGACAAAATCCTTTACCGCCCGGACGATGTGCTCGCTCAGCTCACGGGTGGGCAACTGGGCATTTTCCACGATCAGGGCTTCGAGGCGGTCGGTGCCAAATTCTTCCTTAGCCGAGTTGCGGGCCTCAATGATCCCATCGGTATACAGCAGCATAAAGTCACCCGGGGCATAGGTCAACTTCAGGGGCTCGCCCAGGTAGCTGGCGTAGCTCTCATCGCGGACCATGGCCAGGCCCATCGAGGTTTCCGTCAGCAGGCGCAGGCATCCGCTGCGGGCCTCATAGAAAAAAGCCGGACAATGCCCCGCCTGGAGCAGCTGCAAGGTTTTCTGCGTTTCGTCGATCTCCAGGTAGGTGAGCGTAAGGAAAAAACCCCGCTGCAAGCAAGCTGACAAGGCCCGGTTGGCCGTGAGCATCCAGGTCTGCATGTCCAGGTCCAGCCCGGCCAAGGCGTGAAACAGCCCCTTGACCTCGGCCATGTAAAAAGCCGCCGTGGTCCCCTTGCCCGACACATCGCCGATCGCCACCCGGTAAAAATCCGGCCGCGGCTGCACCACATCGTAGTAGTCGCCGCCCACCTCCTGGGCATTCTCGCTCTTGGCCACAAACGAGACCGGCCCCTCAGGCAAATGCGCCGGGAGCAGCTGTCGCTGCACCTCCTTCGCGATCTTGAGCTGCTCCTGATAGCGCTCCACGTCGATCGACTGCTTGATCAGCTGAGAATTTTCCAGGGCAATGCCCGCCTGCTCGGCAAAAGAAGTCAGCGAATTCACCGATACTTCTTCGAAAGAATTCACCACGTCATTGACCACATATAAGGCTCCGTAGCTGTGGCTGCCAGAATGGATGGGTACCCCCAGCAGGCAGCTGTGGCGAGTGTCCACCTTCCGGAAGTCCTTGTGCTTGCGCAGGTTGCGCACCAGCAGGGCCGTGCGGCTGCTCAGCAACCGCTCGGTCAGGTTCAGGCCCCGTTTCAGGGCCGCGATTTCCCGCTCTGATACCTCCATGCTCCGCCGGATCTCTGGCTCCCCGGCTTCGTCCAGCAACTCGATCCAGCCCCCTTTGGCCCCGGCCGACATCACGCTGGCCTCCAGCAGGGTGTGCATCACCTGCGAATCGTCCAGCTGGGTCTGCTGCAAGGCTTGGTTGATCCGCCCGAAAGAGGCGATTTCGAAGGACTTCATCTCAAAAATGGAAGAAGTCGGCAGGTTGAAGAACAGCACCAGCAGCGAAAAAGCACTGTAGGTAACCGCGAAGCCGATGAGGTAAATGATGAATTCGATCCGCTGGAAAGGAAAGCCCATTTGCTCCGGCAGCCTGAGCGCGGCGATGATGTAGGTGATACAGACAATGAGGATGAGGGTAAACATCCCGATGGCCCGTAGCTTCTGGTTGAAGTTGAGGTAGGCGATCCAGCGCACATTGGCCGAAAGCAACATTACCAGCAGGAGGTAAGGCACGTAGGTGCCATAGCGAAAATAGCCCGCCATTTCGTCTGTACCGAGGAAGGTGTAGAGCAGCGAAATCCCCAGAAAGCCCAGCAATACCTGCCAGCCCAGCAACTTGCGGCGGGTCCGGGGGTAGAGAATGAACCGGCGGTACAGAAACAGGGCCGCCAGAAAAAACGCCAGCGTGGCATAGAGCCCCAGCCCGAAGAAAAAGGGCGTGAGGTAGCCATGTATGGTGGTGGCTTTGGTGAGGCGGTTGGCGAAGGTTACCACCATGATGACGCTGATGCCGATCATGCCCGTCATAAACAGCCGCCAGAGCAGGGTGGTGACGTGCAGTTTATCGATGTGGCCATAAATGCGCTCGAAAAAAACGGCATTGGTGGCCAGAAAACCGACCATCACCAGCTTGTACCAGCCAGTGGCCGTGAGCTGCGGCGGTGCCGTGCGAAACACGGAAAAAAGATGCTCCATGAAGTGGAAAGCGATGATTCCACCCCATAGCACAATCGCGGTGGTCAGCAGGATGCCGTTGAGGAGTCTGGGATTCAAATTCAGGGTTGTACCAACAAAGGTAGCAATATATTTGAGAGGCGGGAACTTATCCCAGCGCCTTTCGGGCCCGGGCGATCTGGGCCGCCAGGCGGGCATTGTGGTAGACCAGCTGAATGTTAGAAAAGAGGCTTTCGCCCTCCGTGAGCTGCTTGATGCGGGCCAGCAAGAAAGGCGTCAGGGCCTTGCCGGCGATGCCTTGGCCGCTGGCCTCGGCCAAGGCGGCGGCGATGGCCTCTTCTACCAGCGCGGGCGGGAGCGCGTGCTCGGTCGGGATGGGATTGGCGACGAGCACGCCCCCCAAGCCCAGGGCCTGCTGCGTCGCCAGCAAGCGGGCCACCGCTTCGGGGCTGTCCAGCCGGTGGGGGACCTTCAGGCCGCTCTCCCGGCAGTAGAAAGCCGGAAATTCATCCGTACCATAGCCCACCACCGGCACGCCCTGCGTCTCCAGGTACTCCAGGGTTAAACCCAGGTCGAGGATGGACTTGGCCCCGGCCGAGACCACCGCCACCGGGGTGCGGGCCAGCTCCTGCAAGTCGGCCGAGATGTCGAAAGTCTCCGCCGCCCCCCGGTGTACCCCGCCGATGCCGCCGGTAGCAAAGATCCCGATCCCCGCCATGTGTGCCCCGATCATGGTCGCCGCCACCGTGGTCGCCGCGTCGATGCCCTGGCTGAGGTAGAAAGCAAGGTCCCGGCGGCTCGCCTTCTGGATGCCGGGGCTGCTGGCCAGGTGCTCGCAAGCCGCCGCATCCAGGCCCACCTGCACCTTGCCCCCGAGCAAGGCCACCGTAGCCGGTACCGCCCCCTCCTCCCGCACGATCGCCTCCACCGCACGGGCCGTCTCCAGGTTTTGCGGATACGGCATGCCGTGGGCAATGATGGTCGACTCCAGCGCCACCAGCGGCTGACCAGCCTGCAAGGCAGCGGCCACCTCAGCGCTGAGCGAAAGCGAGGGAGAAGCAGGTAAAGTCATAAGGAAATACAGTTAGTTAAGCCGCCCAATATCGCCCTTTTTACCCCTCCCCTGCAACTTTTGCCCAGCCTACTTCTACCTACCCCCAATCAGTCAATCTCCGGTGCCCGGAGTCCCAGACCTGCCAATCCTGTCCCATTCTGCCAATCCTGTAAATCCTACCAATCCTGTCAATCCTGTCCCCATTCAGGTAATCCTGTCCCATTCTGCCAATCTCCGGTGCCCGGAGTCCCAGACCTGCCAATCCTGTAAATCCTGTCCCCTTTTCACTATTCCACCTAAATCCCATACCTTTGAGCAAATTTTCCGCCATGCCATCCACCAACCCCGCCTTCGAAAGCTTTTTCCAGCAACTCATCACCCTCTTCGGCGCCTTTCTCCTGGGCCAGGTCCTCTTCGCAGCCGTCTCCTACTACCTCGTCCAGCAAGGCATGGGCGACAGCCCCCAGCTCGCCGAAACCCTCCGTTGGGTAGTCATCGCAGTGGCAGGCTTTGCCCTTATCGGCAGCGGCTACCTCTACCGGCAGATTATCCAAAAAGAACTCTCCAAAGACGACACCGAAGCAGGCCGCATGAAGGTGCTGCGCAAAGCCCACCTCATTCGCTACGGCCTCATCGAAGCCGGCACCCTCATGGCCATCTTATCCTACCTCCTTACCGGAGAACAATCCTTCGGCATCGTCGCCCTCGCCCTCATCCTCTACTTCGCCTACAACCGCCCCAAAAAACCCTTCCTCCAGGAAGCCGTCGAAGGAAGCTGGGATGAGTAGAGTATGGAG
>CAZIVQ010000208.1:0-6748 GCA_964542415.1 uncultured Bacteroidia bacterium
TTTAAATGTTCCTAACTTACCGCCTCCTTCTTCTCATATCTGTTTTGCTATGAAAAAGGTCCTTGCTATCTGCTGTTTGCTGCTCGCGGCGCTGCCCTCTTTTGCCCAGCGTGCCTTGGGTGCTTGGCAGGCCTACCTCAGCCACAACCGGGTCAATGGCATCGTGCGCCAGGCCGACCGCCTCTACAGCATTACCAGCGGGGGGCTGTTTTCGCTGGACCTCAGCGACCAAAGCATCGAAACCTACAGCCCCGTGGAGGGACTGAGCGATGTGCGACCCACCGCCCTGCATTACAACCCCAACTCGGACCTGGTTTTTGTCGGCTATGAAGATGGCATGATCGACTACTTCAGCGACCCGGCGGAGATTGCTTACCTGACCGATATCCAGCGGAGCACCATCTACCCAGTTCGCAGGATCAACGCCATGGAGAGCACCAGCGATCGCTTATACGTGGGCACAGAGTTTGGCTTGGTGATTTATGACCTCAATACCTTGCTGCCGGTGACAGACGTCTCCCAGTTTGGCGAAAATCCCACCCGGCTACCGGTGCAGGATGTGGCGCTTTTTGAGGGGAGAATATGGGTAGTGGTACAAAATGCTGGCCTCTACAGTGCCCCAGCAGGCTTTCCCAACTTGCGGGACCCCTCCATCTGGCAGGCCGAACAAGGGCGGGACAGCTTGCCCGCTACGCCATTGGTCGCTTCCCTGGCTGCCAACAGCCAGGTCCTTTACGCTTCTACCGATTCGGTGGTCTATGCGCGCACCGCGGGCAGCTGGTCCCGGTTTGAGCCGCTGAGTGGCCCCCTCCTGGACCAGCTGTTTGTGACCGAGACGGCCGTAGCAGGCTTGCGGGGGTCCAATGTGCGGGTGCATTACAGCAGCGGCCGCAACCTCAATTTCTTCAACCCCGATTTTACCAGCACCATTCTCCTGGATCAGGAAGAAGGCGTCGTCTACATTGGGACCAATTCTTTGAGCTTGCTGCGCTTTGAAGAATTTGCCTACGAAAGCCTGGGGCCGGAAGGCCCGCGCACCAACGATTGCTTTCGCGTCGCCGCCAACAATGGAGAGTTTTACATCGCCCCAGGCGGCTACAACCAAGCCTTTACCCCCAACCAAAGTGCGCTGGGCATCTACTATTTTTCTCCCGAGAGTGGCTGGCGCAACCTCAACCGGGACAACGGCACTTTGCCCAATGAGGTGAGCTCCGGCTTTGCCCGGGCGCACTACCGTCAGGGGACAGATCTGGCTTACCTGGGGTCTTTTGGCTCGGGTATGCTGGTCTTGCAGCGGGGTCAGGTCGTACAAACTTATACCTGCGACAATTCCGGGCTTTCGCCGGTAGTGGTCCCCTGCCGCGTAGACCTGCGCGATCAGGTGCGGGTCAGTGGCATCGACTTCGACAGCCAGGGCAACCTCTGGGCCACGACCGATTTTGGCTTCAATCCCCTGACCATGCAGCGCCCCGACAGCAGCTGGCAGCAAGTCTCCCGTTTCATTTTTCCCACCGGCCATCACCTCACCGAGATGCTGGTGGATGAGTTTGACAATGTCTGGATGATCAACCAATCGGCAAGTTTGCTGGTCTATCCTACCAATGGGACCCCGGCTGACCTGAGCGACGACGGCACCCTCATCACCCTGCGCGCCAATACCGGCCAAGGCAATTTGCCAAACAACAACGTCAACTGCCTGGCCGAAGACCAGGATGGCTTCATCTGGGTAGGGACCGCCGATGGGGTTACGGTCTTTTTTGACCCTTTCTCCCTCTCTCAGCGCCGCATCGTCGACGCTAATCCGCCTTTTTTGGATGGGTTTCGCCTGCTGCGCGATGTGGGGGTCAACGATATCGAGGTCGATGGCGGCAACCGCAAGTGGATCGCTACCAACGATGGGGTGTTTTTGGTCAATGAGAATGGCGACGAAGTGCTGCAGCGCTTCACCCACGAAAACAGCCCGCTGCTGTCCAACCTGGTGCGAGATGTGGAGGTGGATCCTACCACAGGAGAAGTGTTTTTTGTGACGGACAAAGGACTCATCAGCTACCAGGGCGACGCGACAGCTGGGGCTACCCCTTGCGACATCGTGCAGGTATTTCCCAATCCGGTTTTCACCGACTACAGCGGCATGGTCACCATCCGCGGTTCGGCGGCCGACTCGAAGGTGAAGATCACCACCCTCTCCGGGCGGCTCATCCGGGAGATACCCACCCAAGGAGGCACCGCCGTCTGGGATGGAACTGATGTGCAGGGCCGCCGGGTCGGTTCGGGTATTTATCTGGCGATGATTGCGGACAATGACGGGGAAAATGCCTGTATCGGGAAGTTTGCGGTGGTGGAGCGGTGAACAAGGCCGGGCCAGGGAAGTTGAATAGAGTATTGGGAAGCGGGTTGTTTTCCGTAAGTTTGATGCAAATAGCCCCAATACGTTGAAACTCCTTTACCTTACCGCCACCAACCTTGGAGACCGGCTTTTCCTCAAAGACCTGGTCCATAACTTCAAGCTCGAAGACAAAGCCTTGCTGCTGCACGAGCCCTGGCAGGGCAATGTGCGCGATACCCGCTTTGCCACCAAGCGCCTCTCGGCCTTGCTGAGCGAAACCATGGTCTACAACAATGCCTTTTCGGGCGATCAACGGCGGTTTTTTGCGGAGACGGCAAGCCGCTATGAAGTCAACACGGCCTTGATCGAGCAGTTGCTTTCACCCATTCAGTGTCTCATTCTGGGGCCGGTGGTAGCTAGCGAGGAAGGGGCAATACTGGCCGACCCCCTGAAAATGATCGCCGCCGCCCGGGATGCCCTGGACATAGACGAGCTAATCCTTTTTCCAGCCAACCCCCTTTCTCCCCTGGTCAACCAGAAAAAGCAAATCGCCGACCAGGCCAGCCTGGAGAAGTTGCTGGCCGTATATGACGAGGAAGCCGAGGCTTTGCGGCTGACCTACGCGCTGGGGGCGACCCTGGCCTCTCCCACCAACTTTGCCCAATAGGGGCGAGGGCTTTCATTCTGCCGATGAGCATCCACAAGACCGAGGGCATCGTGCTGCGCACCTTGCGGCACCAAGACGCCAACCTCATCACCACCATCTACACGCGGGAGTACGGCCTGCGCAGCTTCATCGTACCGGGCTACCGCTCGGCCCACTCGCGCAAGCGCCACAGCTACTTTCAGCCACTGTCGATCGTGGAAGTGGTCTTTCAGTACCGTGAAAACCGCGGCCTGCACAAGGTCACCGAGACCCGCCTCGGGCCGCTGTTGCAGGAGGCGCAGACCCACCCGATCAAGCTTTCGCTGGGGCTGGCCCTGCTGGAGGTTTTTGCCGACACGGTGAAGGAAGAAGAGCAAAACCTGCCGCTCTACGAATTTCTCGAAGGGGTGATCCGCGCCCTCGACGCCGCTGACCAGCGGCTGATCCAGCTGTTTGTGTTCTTCCTGGTGCATCACACCCGCTTTCTGGGCTTCTTTCCGTACGACGAAAGTGAGGGGGGGGCGGCCATTGAGTTTGATGTGCAAGCTGGCACCTTTCGCCGGGCTAAGGGGGAAGGAAACCCGGTGGCGGGGCTCATCCGACAATTTGCCTACAGCGAGCTGGCTTTGCTGCCTGCCCCCGCCTCTTGCCAGCAGATCACCTTTGACCAGCAGACCAAGCGGCAACTGATCCGCACCCTTTTTGACTATTATCAGGTGCATGTAGAGGGCTTTCGCTACCCCCAAACCCTCCGGGTTTTTGCGGAAGTATTTGGCTCGTGACAGAAAGTTTTCTGGTCTTTTTGCAAGAAATACTTACGTCTATTTTCTTAGGAAAATGGGGGACGAGAGAAAAAAAAGGAGTTTATTTTTATTGGAGAATGCCTGATAACCAATTCTTTACAATGAATTGGTGGTTACTTCATGCTTGATATTCTTTTTGCGGTGGACAAAAAACTGTACCTTTATAGGCAAATAGCGTAAGGAGATTACGCACAGCACAACACACCCCCACAAGAGTTCCGGCCTGTCCGGCTCTGATCTTTTCTTCCTCTCAGGAATTACCGCAGCCTGCTTACTCCCACAACCATGAAAACTGCATTTATCGCGGTGCTGTCCCTGCTATTAGGGGCAGTAACTGCACAACCATCAGGCCCTCCTGCCCGTGCCCTGCAAGGGAGCTGGGTCTTCTCTGACCCAGGAGGCCGCCCTATCTGCTTGACCTTCTTTTCCGACCAGACTTACCAAGTTGACTTTAACCACGATAGCACCATTGAGGTTCGTGGGGTCTATGAGGTAAATGCTGATCAGGTTTCCGTCCGTGATACGTGGGGCACTTACATGTGCCCGGAAGACATGCCGGGCATCTATCGGTTTACCGCCGGGCCAGAGTGGCTTTCGCTGGAAGTATTGCAAGATGCATGCAACCCCCAGAGCGTGGCTCGCAAGGAGGTAGTGCAATTGCGCCGGGTGCCCCCAGAAGGCAACCTCTCGCAGCGTTGAGCACTAGGTTTTATAGAAAAAACGCGGTCCTCGTGAAGACGAGGGCCGCGTTTCTTTGTGTGGGAGCGTGAGGAAAGCACTACCGTTGCTCCCCTTCTCGCAACGGCTCTACCCGTTCGATCAGGTTTTTGGTGTCCCCCCGCCAGTCGAACTGAAAAAACTTTTCTTTGTAGTAGAGGCGAACGCGATAGCCTTCATCCATAGCCTGGTTGATCTGATTGACCACCGGTTCGTCGCCCCGGTAGACCGAAAAGGCCCATTTTTCTGTCAGCTCTCCTTCGTCTCCCGTAGAAACTGCTCCGAGGCTCAGCTGGCCTTCGTAGGTCTTGAAGACGAGGCCTTTTTGGGAGAATTTGATGATTTTGCCCACTCGGGAGCCGTTGCTGTAGGTGCCAAATACGGCCAAACCACCACCAACAAGGAGCAGCAAGACCAGTGAAATGCCTGCAATGAGGAAAAACCGTTTCATGGGATTATAAAAATAAAGTAATGAAGCGAGGGAGATGAGCCGGGGCTTCGCCCGCGCTCTGATTCATAATAGACGCAAGATGTCGTCTTGGGTTGGGAAGATAAAGGAGTCCTTTTGTCCCACCTTCCCTACAAAGGTACAGCATTTTCTGCTCTGCCCAAATGATGCCGTTGCTGCATCTTGCGGGGAAATTTGGTACCTTTCAGGCTTGACGAGTTAGCTTCCATCCCCACCTAACCTATTTTATCTTATGCTTCCCGCCAACGATCCTTCGCTTCACTCATGGGTCGATATTGCCCCTGAGAGTGATTTTTCGTTACAGAACCTTCCTTTTGGCGTGTTTTGTCATCCTGAGGGCACCCCCCACGGGGCCACGGCCATCGGGGAATATGTGGTAGACCTGGCTATGCTGCAGGAACTGCGCTATTTCGATGCGCTGCAGCTGCCGCCGGGGATTTTTGACCGGCCTTTCCTGAATGACTTCATCGCCTTGGGCCGGCCGGCTTGGCGGGCGGTGCGGCAGCGCCTCTCTGACCTCTTCAACGCCGAGAAGGGCGGCGAACTGCGCAATCACCACGAAGCCCAAAAGCAGGTCATGTATCCCCGGGCTGAAGCCGAGCTGCTCATGCCCGTGTATGTGCGCGACTACACCGATTTCTATTCTTCTGAAGAGCACGCTACCAACGTCGGGACCATGTTTCGGGGCAAAGAAAACGCTCTCATGCCCAACTGGAAGCACCTGCCGGTCGGCTACCATGGCCGGACCTCTTCCCTTATCGTGTCGGGCACGCCTGTCCACCGGCCCAAAGGGCAGACCCGCCCCCAAGACGATCAGCCGCCCGTCTACGGGCCCTGTAAGCTGCTCGACTTCGAGCTGGAAATGGGCTTCGTGATCGGGCAGGCGACGGAGCTGGGTGAATCGGTCTCGACCAATGCTGCCGATGCCCACATCTTCGGGTTGGTCCTCTTCAACGATTGGTCGGCTCGCGACATCCAAAAGTGGGAGTACGTACCGCTGGGGCCGTTTTTGGGCAAAAGCTTCGCCTCTTCGGTCTCGCCCTGGATCGTGACCCTCGATGCCCTGGAGCCCTTCCGGGTGCCCGGCAAAAAGCAAGACCCACCGGTGCTGCCCTACCTGCAATGCGAAGGCGACCGCAACTACGACATCGAGCTAGAGGTGCTGATTCAAGCGCCAGGCAGCAAGGCGGCCACGGTCTCCCGTTCCAACCACAAATACCTCTATTGGAACATGGCCCAGCAACTGGCCCATCACACGGTAAACGGCTGTAACCTGAACGTGGGCGACCTCATGGCTTCGGGGACCATCAGCGGCCCCACCCCGGATAGCTACGGCTCTATGCTCGAATTGAGCTGGCGCGGCAGCATGCCCCTATCTCTGCCCGATGGCAGCGAACGCAAGTTTTTGCTCGACGGTGATACCGTGGTCATGCGTGGATATGCGCAGCGAGAAGGGGTGCGCGTAGGCTTTGGCGAAGTGCGTACGCAGGTCTTTCCGGCAAAGGAGTAGGAAGCGCTGGATGATGGTAACCTTAACTTATGGTAAAAATGATAGGCGGATTGGCAAAAATACTTCATCTTTGACTCATTCTTCCCCCTAATCATCTCCTATGTATCGTTTGTGGCTGACCATTAGTCTGTTAGGGCTAGTGCTTGCGAAGGAAAGTAATTGCCTAATGTTAAACGCAGGCCTGTCCCTGGTAAAGCCGGGACCTGTCCCTGGTAAAACCGGGGCATTTTTTCGTGGGACAAGTCTGGGACCCGCCTCTGGAGGGGAAAAAAGGCCG
>CAZIVQ010000209.1:0-6743 GCA_964542415.1 uncultured Bacteroidia bacterium
TCGACGGCGTAAACGCCCACCGCAAGGCCGAAGACTACCAGGTCAAGACCCAGGCCGTCTCCGCCGATGAGTCGCTGACCGTGACCCTGAAGCCAGGCGGCGGCATGGCGGGGTGGATTGGGGAGAAATGAGAGATGAGAGATGAGAGAAAAGAGATGAGAGAAAAGAGATGAGAGATGAGAGAAAAGATATGAGACGAGCGATAGGGCGATGAGCGATGTGGAGATAAGCGACAAACGACCTGAGACCGCAAGGTCGAACCTTCCCGCCCTCCTACGTCCTGCTTGGCAAAAACCTTCCGGTTTCTTACCGACATATCGGCATCTTCGACCGGAATCCATGATTCGCGTCTTCTGCGCCTTCTTCCGGTTTCCCCGGAATCCATGATCTGCGCCTCCCCCGGTTTCTTCGGGGTCCGAGATCTGTGGTAAAACCTCTACGGTAAAACAACGCTCACCCCCTCCGTAGTAAAAAAGGGAACAAAGGCCATGTACCAACCTTTTGCTATGATCCAAAGCTATACCCCAAGGCCAGATAGGGGGTGTAGCCCAGCCGGTCGGTATAGCTGGAGCTGAAGTCGAATCGGAATTGCTGGAAGTGGAGGCCGAGGCCGCCGGTAAACTGCAAGGGCTCGGTGCTGAAGCCGGCCCGGGCGCAGAGGGCGGGCACAAATTGGTACTCCACGCCACCCCGGAAGGAGAGGGGATGGGCTTCGTCTTTGACCAAGTCGGCCACGAGCAAAACCTTCTCACTAGGCTGAAAGGCCAAGCCAGCGGCCACCAGGCTCGGCAAGGGCTCGTCGCCGGTCCGTAGCGGCAACTGGGCGCGGGTGACGTTGTAGGCGCGAAACCCAAAGTTAAGCTGCTCAGTCACCTCGACCTGCAAGCCTGGATGAAGCAGAAAGACGCTTTCGGAGCCGTAGCCAGCGATGGCCAGGCCGGCATATTCTGCGGTCACCCCCATGCGAATGCGCTCCAGCACCTCGATGGCGTAGGACAGCCCCGCCCGTGACTCGCGGTAGGCATCGAAGCCAAAGGTCGCGACCCGCAGCCCGGCGGTTTGGTTGCTGGTGAAGGGCAGGGCAAAGCCCGCCCCGGCATAGGCAAGCTCGGGCAGCAGGTAGCGCTGCTCCAAGGTCACCGCTGCTTCCATCTGTGGCAGCCCGGCCAAGCCCGCTGGATTGTGAAACAAACCCCAAAAATCCCCCTTTACTCCGGTGTAGGCAAAGCCCAAGCCAGCCGCCCGCGCCCCAGGCGGCAGGGGATCCTGCCCCGCCAGCAGGTTAGGAAACGAAAGCAACGTCAGCAGCAAACAGAGCAAACGGACAGGCATGGCAGCGACAAATGGTTGAAGGGGGCAAAAAAGCGAAGAAATAGGGGCTTCATTCAATTCAGTAACCGCCAAACCAGGCTTTTGAGCAAGTGCCGGTCATCCATGTGAGAAGGGATCTGCCCCTTGATTCGCAGGTCGGCATCCTGGATAAAGCCGATGTTGCGATAGGTATGGCCCAGTGAATAGCGCTTCGAGCCTTCGAGGTAATCCAGCGCTTGGAAGTAGTTGGCCCCGAGCTGGTTTTTGATAGCATTTGGGTCGCGTAGCTGAAAGCGATGTACCCGGGCCACTTGATCAAAAAACCGGAAGAGCGTACTGATGACCAGCACAGGGGGGTTGAGCTTGGTGTTCTGGGTTAATTGATCGATGATGAGGTGGGCGCGGTAAGCTTCTCGTTTGCTCAGGGCACCGACCAGTTCGAAAGAATTGAACTCCTTGTCGACGTTGATTATCTCATAAACAAACTCTTTGCTCAGGCGGGTTTGCTTGGTGGCTTTGAGGTAAATGAGCATTTTTTCCAGCTCATTTTCGATCAGGGGCAGGTTGGTGCCGAGGTTGGTCAGGAGAATGAGGGGGATTTCTTTGTCGAATGGCAGCCCGGAGGCTTGCAGCAGGACCTCGGTCCAGCGCTGCACATCGCGCTCGTAGAGGCGCTTGGCATGAAGGTTCACCCCGTTTTTGCCAGCCGCAGTCACCGCGGCCCTGGGCAAGCCAGCCTTGCGGTCTTTGAAAGCCAGGACGAGCACCGTACTCGGCACCGGCTGTTTGAGGTAAGGGGTGAGTTTTTCCAGTTCGCTCTTGTTCATCCGGTGGGCCTCTTTCAGGATCACCAGCCGCCGCTCTGCCATAACCGGAAAACTCCGGCAAGCTGTCAACACCTGACTCGCCGAAGCTTCGGGGCCATAGAGCACCTCCCGGTTAAAGGCCGTCTCCGCTGCCGTAAGCACCGCGCCATCGGCATCCAGCGCCTCCAGCAGCTTGTCGATAAAGTAGCTCTCCTCCCCGTGCAGGTAGTACACCGGGGCAAACTGCCGCTGCTGGATTTGCTGCAATATTTGGGGGTATTCCATGGGGGTGAGACGGATAGATGTTGAGATGTTTAGACTTTGAGATGTTTAGGCTTTTAGACCTTCTTTCCTTTTTCCCTCTTCACCTTTTGTCTTCTTCCCTTTTTGCCTTCTTCCCTAAAGCTGCGCTTCTAGCCTCCTTCCCCTCATCCCTTCTCAGCTCCCCAAATTTTCCCGAAAAAAGGCAGCGGTTTGCTCCAGCACTCGGTCAAAGGCTTCGTTGCTTTGGTCGAAGGGGTGGCGGGTATCGAAGGTGTGACCCACCTTAGGGATGAGGCTCAGGGTGGTGAGGCGGGGTTCGGCGAAAATATTGAGCTGTTCGGCTTCGAAATAGGGGACGGTTTCATCGGCTTGCCCGTGGATGAGGAGCAAGGGCTTGTTCAGCTCGCGGACGGCCTCGAGGATGTTGAGCGTACTGCTGCCACGGGCTTCGAGGTCATCGAGCAAGATCGGGCTGAGGTGGAAGACCTGCCCGGTGCGGCTGTTGGCGACCTCATGGTAGCCGCGCTTGCGCCAGGCTTCTTTGGCCTCTTTGCTGTAGCGGTCGAAGGTAGAAACCGCCGCCCAGGTGGCAACGGCTTTGACCTCGGGGCTGCTGCGTCCGGTGAGAATGGCTTGCCCCCCGCCCCGGCTATGGCCGAGCAACCCGAGGGGGTGCCGCAGGTCCGCGCCGAGGAAATTGGTATGGGCCAGCATACGCACCATTTCTTGCGCCTCGCCCAGCTCGAGAGAGAAGGTATTACGCTCGAATTTGGCTACCTCACTGAAGGTCTTCCCATCTTCCCCAATGCCATTGTGGGAAAAATTGAAGGCCACAAAGCTAAAGCCCTGCTCCACGAAGTAGCGGGCCGCATAGGGCACAAACCCCCAATCTTTAAAGCCTTTGAAGCCGTGGAGGTACAAAATCGCCGGACGTTGACCAAAATCCTCGCCACCGTAGAGCGAGATGGGGAGCTCGTTGCCTTCGCGGGTAGCGTACGTGTATTGCTGAACCATGCAGAGTTTTCGGTTTGCTGCGAAGTTAGCCCGAAACCCGCCAAGAAGCAATGGGTTAGAGGCGCTTCAATTCGCCCCTAAGCTCTTGGTAAGAGGCCTCGATTACCTCCCGGATGTGCGAAACCAAGGGCGGGAGCTTGTCTACCTCGTCTTTGGCTTTGGTAATGCGCTCCACCTGCAGGATGTCGCTTTTCAATTCTTCTATGCCCATAAAGGCCAGCGAACTTTTCAGTTTGTGGGCGCAACGCCCCAGCTCATAATGTTCTTCCTCCTGAAGGTGGATATCCATCTGATCGAGGATAGGAGGCGTTGTCTCCAGGAATTTATCTACCGTCTTTTTGATAATTATCGGATCTCCAGTCGATATTTCTTTCAAGTAACTGAGGTCCGTATAGCGGGAGTATTCCATAGGCTGTTCCTTCGTAGAGGTTTGGGGTTCTTGGGGTTGAGGCGAATGAGGCGGGCCATCAGGGACCGAATCGGGTTTGGGGGCCCGGCCATTGCCGACCTCTGAGGGCGGCTCGGAGGTAGTTTCAAGGGCTAGCTCATTGGTGGCAGGCTTAGCAGGCTCAAGAATGTGAGTAGGCGCGTGTTTCAGCAGTTTGCTGTACAGGACCCGCATTTCGATAGGCTTGGACACATAGTCATCCATCCCTGCCTTGAAGCACTCGTCATCGCTGCCGACAAACGCATTGGCAGTGAGGGCAATGATCGGCAAGTTTTTTTGGGGCTCCGCCATCCGGGTACGGATGTGGCGGGTCGCTTCGTAGCCATCCATCTCCGGCATTTGGACATCCATCAGCACGAGATCCACCTCCAGGTTTTCCAGCATCTCCACCCCCTCTTTGCCGTGATTGGCAATGTCGAGTTGGATATTCCAGTCTTCGAGCAAGCGGCGGGTGACCATCTGGTTGAGGGGGTTGTCCTCTACCAGCAGCACTTTGAGGCCACGCAAGGCCTCCTTGTCGATGTTGACGTCTGTCGGCGGCGCATCCTCAGGGTTGAGCGCGATCTCAAAAGGCAACACGAAGGTAAACGCCGCGCCTTGGCCTTCTTCACTGTCCACGGTGATGCTCCCCCCTTGCAGCTTGACCAGCTGCCGCACAATGGTCAAGCCCAGCCCGGTCCCCCCATAGCGCCGGTTCTCGTCACTATCGATCTGCTTGAAGCTGTCGAAAATCACCGTGAACTTATTGCGTGGTATGCCGATGCCCGTATCTGCCACGGTAAAACGCACCCGGACGGCCTGCTCTTCAGTATGGGCCAGGGTCGCGGTCACCTTGATGTGGCCTTTACGGGTAAACTTGATGGCGTTGCCGATCAGGTTGAGCAAAATCTGGATCAGCCGCACGTTGTCACCGACGACTTGCCCCGGGAGGTCAGGGGAGGATTCCATGATCAGGTCCAGCCCTTTGCTGGAAGCATTGGCGAGCATCATGTCCTTTACCGAGGCAAAAACCTGCGAGATGTTGAGGTGGTGGCGGTAAAAGTGGATGCTACCCGCCTCGATCTTAGAGAGGTCGAGGATGTCGTTGACCACCGCTAAGAGCGTGTCGCCGGCACTTTTGATGGCCATGAGGTGGTCCCGTTGCTCGTCGGTAAGCTGGGTTTTGAGCAGGATAGAGGTCAGCACCAAGATAGGGTTGAGGGGGGTACGGATCTCGTGGCTGGTTTTGGCCAGAAATTCCTGGCGAAGCTTGGCTTCGCGCAAAGCCAGCTCCTTCTCCCGTCGCAGTTGCTCCACGTCGATGCGGTCGGTGATGTCCTGGGTGGTACCGAGGAGGTGGAAGTTGCCTTCGAGGTCTTTTTGCACCCGGGCCTTGATTTCCAGGTACTTGACCCGACCATTGGGCAGGATAATGCGGTGGTCCTCGTAGAGCGAAGCATGGTTTTCACAGGCGGCCAGCACCGCTTGCGCCACGTTGGCTTGATCTTCGGGATGGACCCGGGCCAGGTAATGGGAGAAATGTTGGAAGTCCTCATTCCGGGTTACCTCCAGGATTTTGGCCAGCTGTTTGGAACAGTAGAGCTCGTTGGAGGTCAGGTCGAGGTCCCAGCTCCCTACTTTGGCCAGGCGCTGGGCGTGCTCCAGGCGCTGTAGCATCTGGTTGCGCTCGATCGAGTAGCGGATGGAGTTAGTCAGAACCTGACCGTTAAGGTAGTTTTTGTCGATGTAATCCTGGGCTCCGAGCTTGACCGCCCGCAACCCGAGGGAAGTGTCACTCATCCCCGTCATGATAATGATCGGGTAGGCGGGAAAGGTTTCGTGGAGGCGCTGGAAGGTAGCGAAGCCGTGGCTGTCGGGAAGGTTCAGGTCGAGCAGAATGATATCCACCTGCTGGGCTTTCTGGAGAAGGTCAAAGGCCGCCGCCAAGGTTTCCGCACGCTGAAACCGGTAAGGCCGTTCGGGTTGATCGCGCAGGAGTTCCTCGATGAGGCGGGCATCTTCGGGCATGTCCTCGATGAGCAAGATGTGGATATGGGTTCGTTGCACGGTGACTAGCTGATTGAGATTTTTACGAGGGGTAATGGAAAAGAAGGGCATTCATTAAGCCGGGAAGCCAGAGAGGAGGTTAGTTTTTAGAAGGAAGCTTGACGATTTTGATCCAGAAATTTTCTATGCTACGGATGACTTCGATAAATTGGCTGATATCTACAGGCTTGGAGATGTAGCAGTTGGCGTGAAGCTCATAGCAGCGGTCGATGTGGTGCTCGGCTTCGGAAGTGGTCAGGACCACGACCGGGATGCGGCGCAAGCCAGGCGTATTTTTTATTTCTTCCAGCACCTCCCAGCCGTCCTTGCGTGGGAGATTGAGGTCGAGAAAAATCAAATCTGGCAACTCCGCCTGGGCATAAGGACCTTTACGGTGGAGGTAGAGCAAAGCTTCTTCGCCATCGGGCACTACGTGGAGCCGTATTTGCTGAAAAAATTCTCCTTCTTTCAGGGCCTCTTGGGTAAGGCGGACATCGCCAGGGTTGTCTTCAACAAGCAGAATATTCATGGAAGGATCTAAGGTTAAAGACCTGCGAGCCAGCTATCGGTACCAGAACTTACCGCGTCCCAGGCCCTGTCTGCTGCCTGCTAGTGCTTACGGCGCAAAGTAATTACCTAATTTAAACGCAGACCTGTCCCTGGTAAAACCGAGATATGTTGTAGTGGGACAAGTCTGGGACCCGCCTCTGGAGGGGAAAAAAGGCCGAGTCTGCCGAGGCAGATGAGGACTTTTTGACGCAGTACCGCGGAAAAAGAGCAAGTTTAAATAGGCAAGAATTTAGCGACGGAAGCACTAGCTTCAAAAGCTAAGGTAGGCTTCTGCCCCCTGCAATCCCAGTTTGGCACCTGGGTTT
>CAZIVQ010000210.1:0-6700 GCA_964542415.1 uncultured Bacteroidia bacterium
GCAGCATCGACTGCGGCGCTGCGGCGCTCGGACATGATCACGGGAAGTCATCGGGCACACCATATCACGCTTGCGAAGATCCTGGAGTACGTGCTGCCGGAAAGCTGGAACCCCGCAGAGGCAGACCTCCCCGATGACGCGGAAGAAGCTGTTTTCCGCACGCTGGCTGAGATCATGGGGCTCGCCCCCGGCTGGTGTGGCGGGCGCGGCGGATCGATGCACCTTCGCAACCGGGAAGCGGGCGTGTTGGGGACCAACGCAATTGTGGCAGGCGGAGTCCCGTTATCCGTGGGCGCGGCGTTAGCCTCGCGCAAGCTCGGACGGGAGGACGTCATCGTTGCCTACATGGGCGACGGCGCCGTGAACCAGGGCGCGTTTCACGAGGCGTGCAACCTCGCAAGCCTCTGGAGCCTTCCGATTATCTTTTTCATCGAGAACAACCAGTACGCAGTGGCAACTTCCATACACGACGCGTCTGCAGCGAAGGAGCTCGCCCATCTGGCAGCCGGCTACGGCATGCCGGCTCGTCAGCTCTACGGCTACGATGTCCCTGCAATCTTCGCTACGGTGAGCGAGGCCGCAGAATCGCTCCGGAAAGGCGCCCGGCCCTGGTTGATCGAGGCGAAGTGCTACCGGCACTTCCACCACGGCGGTGACCTCAAGGGAAGCCAGTTTGGATATCGGGAGAAGAGCGAAGAGGCGGACTGGCTCGAGAAGGATGCTTACCTCACCTTCCCGCGGCAGCTCGTCTCCGCAGGCGTTCTCAACGAAGCCGGCGTCGATTCTGTCCGGGAACGCGCGGAGTCGGTCGTAGAGAAAGCAGTTGAGCGATGCACCACCGGTGGCGACGAACCTGAGGTTCGCTCCGAGCTGTGGCCAGTTCCGGAATCCGTAACAGAAGGTGTTCGAAGCGGCGGGGCCGAGCTGGCAGACCTCGAGTACCGTGAGCTCGGCGATTACTCGGATATTGACGATCTCAAATACTCGGATGCCATTGCGTCAGTCACGGGGCGATGGATGGAGAAGGATTCATCGGTGATTGTCCTGGGCGAGGAGGTTGCCAATTTCGGGGGCGGCGCATACGGCGCGACGAAGGGGCTGCCCCAGAAGTATCCGGAGCGGGTCATCAACACGCCGATCTCGGAAGGCGGATTCAGCGGTGTGGGACTCGGAGCTGCGATGACGGGCATGAAGCCGGTCGTGGAGATCATGTTCCCGGACTTCACCCTCGTCGCTGCCGACCAGATCTTCAACCAGATCGGCAAGGCGCGCCACATGTACGGCAACACAACCGATCTTCCGCTGGTCCTTCGCACGAGGATCGCCACCGGCTGCGGATACGGTGGTCAGCACTCCATGGATCCTGTCGGGCTGTATGCCCTTTTCCCCGGATGGCGAATCGTTGCGCCGAGTAACTCCTTCGACTACATCGGTCTTTTCAATACGGCCATGCACTCACTTGACCCGGTCGTCTTCCTTGAGCACCACTCGCTCTACACCGAATCCTTTCCCGTACCCCGTGGGGACCTCGATTACTGCATTCCGTTCGGACGCGCGCGGGTGGTGAGGGAGGGCACCGCGATCACGGTGGCCGCATACGGGGCCATGGTCGCGCGCGTGACAGCCGTCGCCGAATCGCTTGCTGATGAGGTGAGCGTTGAGGTCGTGGACCTGCGCACGCTCGATCTTGCGTCCCTCGATTTCGAGACCGTCTCGATATCGCTTGAAAAGACCGGCGCATTCGCAATTGTGGAACAGGCGGCAGGCGGCCAGGCCATCGGTCACCGGGTAGTCGCGGAGGTGACGCAGCGGTATTTTGATCTCCTTGACGCCCCGCCGGGAGTCATCACTTCGCTGGACGTGCCGAATCCGGTCTCCCGTCGCCTGGAAACGGCCGCGCTGCTCAGCGACGATCAGATAGCGGCGTTGCTGCGCGATATGGCGCTCCGGAAGTGGCGATAACCCGGCAGTCGAAGAGATGGACCAGAATGGAGTGGGTGTGGTAGGCAAGCAGTTCATCAATGGGGAGTGGATCGAGTCGAGCGCTCCGGGATCAACAGAGGTGCGCAATCCGGCGAATCTTGACGAAGTAGTGGGTGTCTGGCCCGACGGGGACCGCGTGGATGCACGGCGTGCCGTTGCTGCAGCGTCCGCCACGTTTCCTTCCTGGAAGGCGATGCCCGCCATCAGGCGCGCCGATCTTCTCAAGCGTGTCCTCAGCGCCATGGACCGGCGGCGGGACGAGATCGCTCGAGCGATCACAATGGAAAACGGCAAGACCCTCAAGGACTCACATGCTGAGGTGCAGTCCTCATACAGAGAGCTGGAGTACCAGATCGCGGAAGGGGTCCGTCTGCCTGGTGAGATGCGTCCAGCAAACCGGAAGGGGATCATGGCGTACCAGGTCCGGGTCCCGCTCGGCGTCGTGTCGGTCATCTGTCCCTGGAACTACCCGTTCAGCGTTCCGTGCAGAAAAGTGCCGCCCGCGCTCATGGCCGGCAACACCGTGGTCATGAAGCCGTCCGGGCTCACGCCCGGTGTCGGCAAGCTGTTCGTGGAGCTCTTCGAGGAGGCCGGGTTCCCACCGGGCGTCATTAATATGGTCTGCGGCGGCGGGTCCACCGTCGGGGCGGAGTTGACGACGGCTCCCGAGATCCGGGCCATATCGTTTACCGGTTCCACCGGAGTAGGTCGCTGCATACATCAGACCGCCGCCGCGGGCATGAAGCGCACCCAGCTAGAGATGGGCGGTAAGAACGCGATCGTCGTCCTGAAGGATGCGGACATTGACACAGCGGCCCGTGCCGCGGTCACCGGAGCCTACGCGTGCGCAGGGCAGTGGTGCACCGCGACGAGCCGCGCAATTGTAGAGTCATCGGTCGTCGGAGATTTCACCGATCGCGTCCGTGAGCTCGCGCAGACATTGACGGTAGGCGACGGGTTTGACGAGGCGGTTGACATGGGACCGGTGTGCGGCGCGACGCAACTGAAGACTGTTCTCGATTATATAGAGATCGGCAAGAACGAGAATGCCCGACTTATCGCAGGCGGGAGTCGCATAACCGACGGAGCTCTCGCAAACGGCTGCTTCATCGCGCCGACTGTGTTTGATCGTGTCACGCCGGAGATGACCATCGCACGAGAAGAGATATTCGGTCCGTTGCTCTCCATCATGAGCGTCGATGATTTCGACCACGCCATTCGCGTAGCCAACGCCACCGACTTCGGACTCTCCGCTTCTGTCTTCACACGCGATCTCGGCAAGGCGATGTCGTTTGTCGACCAGGTGGAGGTCGGCATGGTCCATGTCAACGAGATCACCGCCTACAAAGAGCCGGCATTCTCATTCGGTGGAGTAAAGGATTCCGGTTATGGGATTCCCGAGGCGGGAGAAACCGGTATCGAGTTTTTCACCGAACATAAGGTAGTCTACGTCAACTACAACTCCGGCGGGCGTTAGGAAAGCTGCCGTTGGCCCCTATGATAGTTCAAAATCCTCTCAATACCGTGGTACACTCCACACAGGTAGCATAATATCCTGATAGGAGTACCATGAGGTCCACCACAAATCTGCAGCCTATCGGCAATGTAGACAAGATCAAGCAGATCATCGATTCGCTTCACAACCACATCGTAGAGGGAAACCTGGCTCATGGAACGGAGCTGCCCTCCGAGCGAGAGCTCGCCGAGATCCTGGGAGTGAGCAGGTTCAGTCTGCGTGAAGCGCTGCGAGTTGCGCAGACTCAGGGATTGATTGAAATAACTCGCGGCAGACGTCCGAGAGTTGCAGAGCCGTCCGCGCGGGCCGCCGCGGATCTGATCGCGATTACGTTGCGGCGATCAAGCCGCACCCTGTTGGATCTCGCTGAGGCTCGAATCGTGCTGGAGACTCATATCGCACGGGTTGCGGCCAAGAAGACAACCGATGCCGACATTGCAGCCATGCAGGTCACGGTCGATGTCATCGAGCAGAACCAAACCAATCCGGGCATCTGCATTGAACAGGATTACGCGTTTCACAATCGTCTGGTGAAGGCGACCGGAAATGTCGTTTTTGAGGTCATGCTGGCTCCGTTAGACGAGCTTCTCCACGAAGCGCGCAAGGAGACCTTCGCCCAGGGCGTCCGCCCCGTGCTTGATGGTCACGTCGCGATACTTGAAGCCGTCAAGAAGCATGACCCGGACGAAGCCGAGAAGGCGATGCGTGATCACCTCGAGCTGGCGCAAGCACATCTGAAGCAAACGATTTATCCGAGCAAGCGCTGATCCAATTTGGTGACCGGGTCGTTCCGAGTTGCCGATCACCCCTTGCGCCAAGCTAACTTAGATATTATGATATGTTTACGCTTGTCGCCGGCGTATTTGTCAGACGTGGAGGGAACCAATGGCTGAAGACCACTCAGCGCTCACCGATGTGTCTCACCGGTTGTGGGAACGGGTCTACTACACCGGATTCACGTCGTTTCCGATGGTCCTCTACTTCGGTGATTGGACCACGGTGCCTCCGAGCACAGCCGACGCCGGCGGGAGTCGCTCCAACACACAGTACAACGCGTTTGAATTCACATTCCGCGGAAGCGTGGTCCGCTGGATAGGTCAAAAGGCACCGAATCACGGGCAAGCCGATGTTTACCTCGACGGTGAGTTTCAGGAGCTTGTGGACACGTATGCGGCCGCGCGAGAAGAGAATGCAGTCCTGTATCAGAAGGACGCTCTGGACAGCGACGTGCTGCACACACTGCGGGTGGTCGTGCGCAAGGAGCGGAATCCGAACTCAACCGACTGCTTTCAGGAGGTTAGCCTCTTGCAGGCGGAGAACCCGGTCATCTATCCGCTTGCCATAAGTAACGAAATGGCCGGCGAGTACGCAGAGATTCAGTCGGGAACGAAAGAGTATCTGTCGCCTGAGTCGTGGCGCCCCGTTGACCTTCAAGCAGTTGCGCCGAATTCCGGCGTGAAGCTTCTTTCGGGGCCCCTGGGCGAAGCATTCTCGAGAAACATTCGCTACCTGAATCATTCGTTCGCCAGCCCGACCTTCTGTGACGGGAAGGGCTGGAGCGAGTGGCTTCCTGCCTCAAACGAAGGACGGTTGCTGCAAGGCGCCGGGAGCGCTCTGAGGTGGGACGAGCGCGAAGATATGCGCACGATCGTCAACACGCTCGTTGACCGGATCGAAGCGCGCATGCGTGATGACGGCTACTACAACTACTACGAAGAGGCCGACTCATACGCTCTTGACACCGGCATCAACAGCGAACGGAAGAACTACGACCGTGTTTTCTGGACCCGGGGGTTGCTCACCGCTGGAATGGCAGGCAATGAGAAAGCCTACGGCCTTCTTCGCAGGATGTACGACTGGTTTAACGCCTCACCATATCTGCCGCGCATGCTGCTCGGCGGCAATGCCACCAACGGGCTACCCGGGGGCCCGCTCG
Source organism: uncultured Bacteroidia bacterium (assembly GCA_964542415.1). GTDB lineage: Bacteria > Bacteroidota > Bacteroidia > J057 > J057 > CAZIVQ01. The sequence goes on from CAZIVQ010000210.1 coordinate 5,436, forward strand.
TCTATCACTCACCGGTCGGCAAAGACGACGACCTGGTCACAACGTTGCGCTTCTACGACCAGGATTACTGGATGCGCGAGCTCGCAAGCGGGCAGCCGCTCTCTCTTACCTACTATCCCGGCGAGCGCCCTCACTGCTACGATCTCCTCGGCATAGAAGCATTCGTTGACGAATACCGTGCTACCGGCGCACAAAAATACCTCGACGCCGTACGGGGTGCCTGGGAGATCTACCGGGAGAACTTCAAGCACATCGGTGGTGCGACGGCGATCATGGAGAGCCAAAAGGTGTTCCCGCCCAAGTCGTACTACTTCGCCAACAGGAAAGTCGGTGAAACATGTGGCAGTGTCTTCTGGATAAACATCAACAGCAAGCTTCTCCATCTCTACCCGGAGGAAGAAAAGTATGCCGCGGAAATCGAGGAAGCGCTCTTCAACGTAAACCTGGCGAATCAGGACGATAGGGGGTATATCCGCTACCACACGCACCTTGAGGGGGCAAAGTCGAATGCCGGATGCCAGAATACGTGCTGCGAGGTATCGTCAGCCGGCCTTCTGAGCCGGTTGCCCGAGTTCGTATACTCCATTGCTCCTGACGGTCTCTATGTGAATCTGTTTGCGGCGTCGGAGATATCGTGGACACACGACGGGAAGGACATTGCGCTCACATCGGTAACTGACTTTCCTCATGGGACCAGTGTGCGGCTCACCGTTTCCAACCCGGATGCTGCGGCTCCGGACTTGACGGTTGCAATGAAATTGCACATCCGTGTCCCGGGCTGGGCAACCAGCGATATCAAAATTTCGGTAAATGGTTATGAATCCGCGGCCGGAACCCGCGGAAGCTACGTGGCGATTTCGCGCGAGTGGCGGGATGGTGACCGGGTAGAGTTCGATCTTCCCACGGGGTTCTCTGTCAGGAAATACACTGGTTTCGATCAGATCGAGGGGAACCTCGACCGCTACGCGCTCCTCTACGGGCCGGTGCTCATGGCGCTGGCAGGAGACCTCGAAGGGCCGGGCGGCGTGCCACGACTCATCGTTCTGCCGGAGAAGCTTCCCGGGCTGCTGCGTCCAGTCCCGGGCTCCATGGACCAGACTGTTGAAGGTCAGCCCGGCTATGTGTTCAAACCGTATTGGGAGCTCACCGACGAGACGTTCACGTGCTTTCCAATCATAGAGGCGTAAGATGACGAACGGTAAAGAAATGCGGTGCTTCTCCTTTTTGAGTGACGCCATAGGTTGGCTTTTGAGGGATAACTGCTT
>CAZIVQ010000211.1:0-6693 GCA_964542415.1 uncultured Bacteroidia bacterium
CAAAAACGACCAGTCGACCCATTCCTTTAGCGGCTTTTGGCGCTTGACCCGGGTCTTGGTTTCCCAAGCGACCTGTCCCTGGGTGTCGTAAAGGCGCAAGGTCGCCTTGCCCTTTGCGGGCTCGGCTAAGGTGACTTCCCAGCGGCCGCGGCCCTGCGGCTCGATTTGCAGGCGGGTACGCCGTAGGGCCAGCTCCGCTTCTTCCAGCAGGCTCGGTGACCGCACCGAGGTCTTGGCGATGCTGTAGGGGCTGGTGGTGGCCACCTCCAGGCCGTAGCCGTGAAGCGTCGCAAAGGTGCCGTCTTCGGTGAAGTTCATGTCTTCGCAGCCGCCGTTGCCGGGGCCCCAAGACCAGCCGAGGTAGCCCACGTACTTTTCCTGGCAAGCGCGAATGATGGCCTGGTAGTCGATGCAGCAGAGGCAAGGGGCCGAATGCTGGGCAAATTCGCCTATCAACAAACAAAGCCCCTTCTCCCGGGCCTGGTCCATCGCGGTTTCATACCGGCTGGGCGGCAGGTCGGTGTCCCAGGGATGCCAGGAAAAAATGACATTGTGCTGCGGGTCCTGGGCCAGCAAGTGAGGCCCCTGGTCGAGCAGGTAGCGCTCATCCCGCCCCCAGCCGGCCGCATCGATCACCAGGGGGGCACGGATGCCCGCTTTGCGCAGCTGCGAAATGGCCCGGCTGTAGGCTTCGCGAAATTCCTCCCCGCTCACCTCATACTTACCGGCTTCGTTGGCGATGTTGAGCAGCACATATTCCTCATGCGCCTGCAACACCGACACGATGCCCGGCCGTTGCCAGTAGGCCACACATTCGTCCAGGCGCTCCCATTTGCCCGTCGCCTCCCACACGCAGACGATAGGCACCATCTGATGGGCTCGCACCGCGCTCAAGATGCGGTCCAGCTCGGCGGGGCTGCCTTGGGTAAACCAAAATATCCGCACGCAATTGGCTCCGGTCTTGGCGATCTCTGGCAGGCTGCGGGAGCCGTCCCGGTCCTGATAAAAAAACATGCGGTTTACCCCTCGCAGCAGCAAAGGCTCGCCTTGCGCCGTGAAAAGTGAATCCCCTCGCACAAAGGGCTGGGCAGAAAGCGAAAGCTCGCTTAGCAACAGGCCACAAAACAAGATCATCCATTTTTTCATGCTTCTAAAGTAGCGCCCTCCGCTGGGCTGGTTATCCTGCACTTTCATTTTTTCCCATAAAAAAACAGCCAACCGATCGGGGACCAGTTGGCTGCGGAAAAGGTTGCAGAGGAATTAGTTATTCCCCAAAATCAAGGGCAAGCCCGAATCTCCGCCGCCTACGACGATGACTTTGGTGTTGGACGAATTGGCCAGCTCCATGGTGGCCTCAATGCCCTTGTCTTTCAGAATGTTACTGGTAAGCGAAGCGTTCAGGATCCGGTTGGCGTCGGCCTTAGCCTGGGCCTCGATGGTCTTCCGCTCGGCTTCTTTGCGCTCCTGCTGCAAGATATAGACGTACTTTTGGGCGCTTTGCTCGGCTTCGAGCTTTTCTTCGATGGCTCCTTTTACTTTATCCGGGAGGTTGATTTCGCGGATCAAAGTAGCGCGCAGCTCAATGAAGTTATTGGTAAGGGTTTCTTCCAGGTCATCCTGAATCGACTTCTGCACTTCATCGCGCCGAGTAGAATAAAGCTCTTCCGGCGTGAAGCGGCCGATGATCTTTCGTACGGAAGACCGCACCTCCGGGCGTACCAGAGAAGTCATGTAGTCCAAACCGAAGGTCTCGTGCAGGTCACCGATTTTTCTGTACTGCGGATTGACCCGGATGGTGACATCTACGCTGATGCTCAGGCCATTGCTGGAGAGGACTTCCATTTGCTCTTCGAGCTGCTGCTCGCGCACGCTGTAGACGTACATGCTGTTCCAGGGGGCAATCAGGTGGAAGCCTGGCGGATAAATATTCTCCTTGTCCAGGCCAGTAGTAAATTTGCGGAAAATGACGCCGCGTTCACCGGATTCGATGGTGATGAAGGCTCCAGAGGTGATAAACACCAGGATCAGAAAGCCAACAAAGACCAGCGCGGCGGTAGAGATGACGCGTGATTTGTTCATGGATATCTTTTACTTGAATTGGGTTGAAAATGAGGGCGAAGAACCGAAGAGGGCAAGGTTGCCAAAGACTGATTCCGCCTTGTACTTAAAAATGCTAATTTTTCGGGGGAATAACCAATTTCCCTAAGGAAGGCGCAAAGAATAACTTCCTTGTTTGTTTCACGCAATGTTGCAAAGGCGAAAAGCATTTGTATTTGATAGCGGGAAAGGGAGGAAGGAACTTAACTTTTCGACTGTCACTAAGGAAAGAGAGATTCGAAGTAAGAGAACGTTTGCCAGCAGGGAAGGGTTGGAAATGGCCGTAAAAAAACCTGCGATCTCCAAACCAAGCGCCCAGAGCATCGCAGGAATAAAACGGTGGTGGCTCAAGACCGGACTTTCAGCCCAAAATGTTCCTCAGCCATTTTGCTTACCTCCTCACCGATCGCCAGGCCAGAAGTAGCCGCTGGCGAAGGTGCATTCAGCACGTGAATCGCGCCCTTGCGGTACTCGATGCGGAAGTCGTCGACCATTTCGCCGTCGGGTTGCAGGGCCATGGCCCGCACCCCCGCCCGCCCCGGCACGATCTCGTTCAGGGTCAATGAAGGGATGAGCCGCTGGAGCCGCTGGAGAAAAAGCTGCTTGGAAAAAGCCCGCCGGTATTCGTCCAGCCCAAAGCGCCAATGCTGGTAGAACAGCTTCCAGGTGCCGGAAAAAGCCAGCGCATCCCAGCTGTCGCGCAGGTTGAAGTCGGTCTTGCCGTAGCCTTCGCGCTTGAAGGAGAAGACCGCATTGGGACCACATTCGATGCCGCCGTGGATCATGCGGGTAAAATGCACGCCCAGAAACGGAAAGGCCGGGTTGGGCACCGGATAGATCAGGTGCTTGACCTTGTGCGCGGCATGCTCGGCCAGCTCATAGTAGTCGCCGCGAAAGCCTACGATGCGCGTACCCGTCCTGACCCCGTCGGCTTTGGCCAGACGGTCAGAATGCAGCCCGCCGCAAAAGACCACGTGCTGCGTCTTGAACTTGGCGCAATTGGTGATCACCTCGGTAAATTCCTCCCCATGTACCACGTCGCGTACCCGCTGCCCGGTGAGAATGCGGCTCTCGGGGTTGATGCCTGGGATTAGCTCAGCCAGCTTGTACACCACGGAGGGAAAGTCGATGATGCCGGTACAGCCGACGTGAACAGCCGCGATGCCCGTACAAAATGGCTCGATTTCGCGGATCTCATCCGGCCCGATGCGATGCACATCTTCCACGCCATTCTTTTTGCCGTGGTTGTAGATTTTCTCCATAAAAGGCAGCTCGCTCTTGTCTGTCGCCACGATGATTTTGCCACAGACGTCGTGAGGTACCTTGTGGGTTTGGCAGAATTTGACCAGCTCCCGGCGGCCTTCCACGCAGTTTTTAGCCTTGTAAGAACCTGGCTTGTAGTAGATCCCGCTGTGGATCACGCCAGAATTGTGGCCGGTCTGATGGGGAGAAAGGCGGTCTTCTTTCTCCAGGACCACGATCCGCAAGTTGGGGTTGCGAAGCTGGAGCTTGTAGGCCGCGCTGAGGCCCACAATGCCTCCGCCGACTACTACCACATCATAAAGGGATACAGGTTGACTCATAGACGCGCAAATTTCACATGTGACTATATTAATTCAAAGCGTCTAAAGGGGTGTTTTGTTCGTTAAGAGCGAATTTCCAGCTTACCCTTGCTGAGAATTCATTTTCCCTCTCCCACACTTTATTTGGGTTTACCTATATATTTGGGCCCAAATCAAATACTTGTGGCAGCTCGGCTGTCGCCTGCCACTTTCTCACATCCATTTACCCAATCCTAAAGCTTCTCTGTCTATGGACTTTAATGTAACCGACCTGCTCCCGCTCCTGCAAGTTTATGCCCTCAAATTCCTCGGGGCCGTTGCCGTACTCGTCATCGGCTTCATCGTCGCAAGTTTCATTGTACGGGGCGTGGACCAAATCATGGTCAAGCGCGAGGTGGATTCCAGCTTGCGGTCCTTCTTTCGCAGCCTACTCGGCATCGGCCTCAAGGCCATGGTGGTGCTCAGCGCCCTGAGCGTAGCGGGCGTTGAAGTGACCTCTTTCATCGCGATACTCGGTGCGGCAGGCTTGGCCATCGGCCTCGCCCTGCAAGGTAGCCTCTCCAATTTTGCCGGAGGCGTCATGATCCTGCTCTTCCGCCCCTTCAAGGTCGGGGACTACATCGAGACCCAGGGCCATGCCGGCACCGTGAAAGAAATCACCCTCTTCCATTCCGTGCTCACTCCGCTGGACAACCGCACCGTCATCATCCCCAATGGCGCCCTCTACAACAACCCTATCGTCAACTTCTCTACGCAGCTGCTGCGCCGCCTCGTGCTCACCTACGGCATTGCCTATGGCGACGACGCCGACAAGGCCAAAGCGGTGCTACTCGAGATGCTCAAAAACGACGAGCGCGTCCTCGACAAGCCCAATGAGCCCATGGTCGCCATAGCCTCCCTCGGCGACTCCTCCGTCAACTTCACCGTGCGCTGCTGGGTCCAGGGCGCCGATTTCTGGCCTTTAACCTTCGACCTGAACGACCGCGTCTACAAGACCTTCGCCCAGCAGGGGCTCAACATCCCCTTCCCGCAGATGGACGTGCATGTACACCAGAATTAAGGGTTGATTGGTTGAGTTGTAGAATGGTTGATTGGCACCATGTAAGTCACTCAAAGAAAGATGCCTGGCGGGGAACCCCCTGCCAGGCATTTCATGTTCAGCCGGGCAGTCCGTTTTCCCACTGCGCCAGGTAGCGCGCCAAGTCCCCCACATCAGGGCTTTGGGCTTCGGAAACGTAAGCCCCAGAAGTAGCCATGCCCAGCAGCAGGCAGGCAGGCATTTCCCAGCCCAGGGCCAGGCCCAGGCAGAAGCCCGCGTTGAGGTTGTCGCCGGCGCCGGTGAGCAGGCGCGGCTGCCGTATCACCCGGCCTGGCAGCGAGACCAGGCCTGCCTCCGTGACCACGCAGCTGCTGTCCACCGGATGCACCATCAGGCGGGTGAGACCGAGCCGGGCAAATAAGGCTCCGGCCATCTCTTCGACCGATGGTTCTTCGTCTGGCCCGATGACATGGCGGTAGAGCTGCCGGGCTTCATTTTCATTCACCCCCAAGGTCACCTGCCCTTTCTCCCTAAAGCCCGCGATCACCTCCAGCAGGGCTTTGAGGCGCTCCGCCGGCCAGCGACCGGGGTCGGCCAGGTCGAAGAAAAACTCCTGCCCGCAGTTTTCCTCTATGCCTTCTGCCAACATACCCTGCACCAAATCCAGGGCATGGGTCATATTGCTCAGGCCTACCATGGCTACTACGCGGGTTTGGGCGAGGGCTTTTTTTACTGCGGAAAAATCAACCCGCTGCTTGAAAGCTTCCCAGTCGAGGGAAGCAAAGGGGCTGAGGTCGGAGAGAATGAGCTTGCCATCGTCAAACTCCAGGGCGGTGGTCTGGGCCGGGAGCCCCAGCAGGTCGAGGGTAGCCAGCTGGTCCAGCGGCTCGAAGTTGGGGTCGACGCGGCCGTCGAGGCCCATGGTGCCCGCGCAGCGCACCGGGACGCCCGCCCGCCCGAGGGCCAGGGCCATGATGGGGGCATTGCCGCCGAGCTTTTGCACCCTCGGTTGCAATTCCATCTGTCCGCTGCGCCCCGCGAGGTGACCCACCCGGGCCGAGAAGTCGGTCAGGGTGGACACATATTGCACCGCCGCGCCGTCACGCCGCCCCACAATGCGCTGGATGCGGTCCACGTAGCCATCAAAGCCTACCCAGACCGGCGGTAAATTCGTCAGCCCCCGGAGGCGCTGCTGCACCTGCGGGAGCCAGGTCTTGAGGTCAGCCATCGCTAATACCCCTCCGGTTGCGTCCCCGCCTCGACCGCAGGCTTTTCGCCGCCAAAGCGCTCAAACGCCTCGTCGATCATCACCTTGGTGGCGGTCGCGCCCACCCGAGTTGCCCCCAGTTCACGCACTTTCAGCAGGTCGTCGAGGGTGCGCACCGCCCCGGCGGCTTTGACCTGCACCTTAGGCCCACTGTGCTTGCGCATCAGGGCCAGGTCGTGGTGGGTCGCTCCGGCATAAGTGTATTTGCCATCCGCGCCTTTGTTGAAGCCGTAGCCGGTGGAGGTCTTGACGAAGTCAACGCCCAGCTCGGTGCAGATTTCGCACAGGCGAATCTTGAAGCGGTCTTCGGGCAAGAAGTCATTCTCAAAAATGACCTTCAGGATCGCGCCCTGCTCGTGGGTGGCTTTGAGCACTTCGCGGATGTCGTAGGTGACCTGGTCCCAGTCTTCGCCCAGGGCCCAGCCGACGTTGGAGACCATGTCGATTTCGACCGCGCCGTCTTTACACGCTTGCAGGGTTTCGGCTACCTTGACGGCGGTGGTGCTGTTGCCGTGGGGAAAACCGATGACGGTGCCCACCAGCACGTCGGAGTCGGCCAGCAGTTCCGTGGCCAAGGGCACCGCATAGGGCTTGATGCAGACCGAAGCCACATCGTATTGCTTTGCTAATTCACAGCCTGCCCGCAAATCCGCCTCGGTCATGGTCGGATGCAGCAGGGAATGGTCGATCATTTTGGCGAGTTCTTTTACCATGTGATTAATGGGTAG
>CAZIVQ010000212.1:0-6689 GCA_964542415.1 uncultured Bacteroidia bacterium
CTGTTTTCTGGCCCTGCTTCTGGGCAGTTTTTTCCTGTCGGCTCAGGTCACCCAAGTCAACCCAGATGTTTCTGCCCTCACCTTCACCATCCGCAATGTGGGGATGGACGTGACGGGCCACTTCACGGAGTTTTCGGTGGACCTTTATTTTTCTCCTACTGAACTCGACCGCAGCCACATCGAGGCCACCATCGCCGTCAAGAGCCTCGATACCGGCATCAAAATGCGGGACGAGCATTTGCAAAATGAAAAATACTTCGACGCAGCCAAGTACCCGGTCATCCGTTTTCGCAGCCAGCAAATCCGCCGGGAAGGCTCGGGCTATCTGGTGGTGGGGACCCTCACCATCAAGGGGAAGAGTCGGCAGATCGAATTGCCAGTCAGCTTTGACGGCACAACTTTTCAGGCGACCTACGAGCTCAACCGGCTCGACTACGAGGTCGGCAGCAGCAGTTGGGTGCTGGGCGACACGGTGCGCATTGCTTTAAAAGTAGGGGTCCGCTCTACTTGAAAAATCCGCTTTTGGCCATCCAAAAGACCAGGGCAATGGCCACGACGCTGATGCCCATGCCGAACATGAAGACGTTGTAAGCAATGCGGAGCAACTGAAATTTTTTTGCCAAGACCCGGCCGAGGAAATAGATGTCCTTGGCCATGCTGCCGTAGAGGTAGTCCGCATCCTGCATCATTTCGCCAATGCCCCACTGAAAGTCATCGAGGTTCATGGAGTGGAAGTTGCCGAAGAAGAGCAGGTTGGTTTTTTTATTGATGATGTCTTCGCGCGCGAAGGTGCCGGAATTGACCTTGGGTCGGGTGGACAAGATGGCGAAGACGATGGTGGTCATGCAAACCAGCAGCATCCCAAAGCTAGGAATGACGATGGCGCTGAGGCTTTCGTTCCGCTCAATCAGGTCATATTTGTCAATCACTGAGGAGAAGACGATGGAGATGATGATGGCGTTGATCGAGAGGAGAATGTTCGCCTTGTTGTCAGCGATAGAGCTGAGGTTGATGTGGGTGCGGTAGGTGGTTCGGAACATGGTTTCGATGCCCCGGTCGGGTTTTTGCTCTTTAGCTCTTTTGAGTTTACGCTTGGCTTTGGCGAGTTTGGACTCGGCTTTTTCCAGCTGGTGTTCGAGCGCGGCCCGGTCGGCAACCTGTTCTTTCTTTTTCACCTTTTTGATGCGTTTTTTTAAGGTCCGGATATGTTCCTGCTTGGGGGGGTCGAGCACCTGTTTGCCGTAGGCGGTGTAGTACTGATGAGATTTGTAGAAGTTGTAGTTGAACTCATCCCATTCGAGGTCAGAGTACTCGCGGTTGCAGAAGCGGCTCCACTCTTCGCGGATCAGCTCGGCGTTTTCGAGGGCTTGGTCGGTAGCGAGGTTGGAAAGGTCGGCGTCTTTGAGAATGGCTTCGAGGGTGTCGCGGGGCTCTTGGTTGAGCTTGGTGGCCTCAATCAGGCGCACGACGCGGTCGATGAGGGCCGGGTTGGCCCCTTGCCTTTCCAGAAACTCCCGGGCCATCGCCATGGAGGCTTCTTCATGGCGGAGATAGACGCGGATATAGCCCAGGTCGTGGAGCCAAGCGGCAGTTTTCAGGAGGTTGACCTCCTCAGGTTTCAGACCCATTTCCTGGCCAATGGTCGTAGTCGCCTCCACCACCTGCTGGGTATGGTCGAGCGTATGGTAAGAGTAGCCTTGGTCCAGGTGATTTTCCAAAATCTCCGTGGCATAGGCCTGGGTTGCACGCAAGAGTTGCACGTCTGTCTCCATAAAACAGCTAGGCATTGGGAACTTTGGGCAGATAACACATCAGCCTTGGGCGGTAATTTACATTTTCCTTGGGAGACGCAAAAATTACCGCTACCCATGTGGGGAAACTCGATACTTTCTGCTAAATTGCCGCACCTTTTCCGCCAGCTCAGCTGGCGATAACCCGTTTATCTTCAAGTAAAAAGGGCCGCGCTGGTGCTGTACCGGGGGCCTGATTCACCTAGTTTTTATTTTCGTTATGAACCTTCGCTTTAAGCTTCTCATAGGTTGCCTCCTGCCCCTTACCTGGCTGGGAACCTCCTGCGACTCCGGTAGCAGCACGGGCAATCGCAACCTTTCTCCCCAGAATCAAATCGACAGCGTTTCCTACCTCATCGGAGCCAATGTGGGCTATTCCGTTCCCGACGATGAGCTGAACATGGACATGCTCTCACAAGGCTATTTCGACGCGACCGAGCTCGACTCTATCCAGATCGACGACCAGGCCGCCGCCATGCTCATGCAGCGTTTTCAGCAGGACATGCGCATGAAGCAGATGCAGAAAATGCAGGAAGATGCCGCCGAAAACGCCCAGAAAGCCGAAGAGTTTTTGGCTGAAAATGCCAAGAAGGAAGGCATTCAGGTGACCGAGTCCGGCCTCCAATACCGCGTGATCGAAGCAGGAGAAGGCGAATCGCCTAGCACAGAAGACCGCGTGACCGCTTTCTATACCGGGCGCCTGGTCGACGGCACCGTATTTGACTCCACCGAGGGGGGCGACGCCCGCACCTTCGAGGTGACCAAGGTGATCCCCGGTTGGACCGAGGCCCTGCTCATGATGAAGCCCGGCTCCAAGTGGCAGCTTTTCATCCCTCCCGACCTGGCCTATGGCGAGATGAGCCGCGAGCCCATCCCCCCCAACTCGGCCCTGATCTTCGACATCGAAATGGTTGAAGTGCTGGAAGGCCCGGGAGAGAGCCCGCAAGCCCCTGCTACCCGCTAAAGTTTCCTGGCTCCCTGTTCGCCGCACAGGTGCGCCCTCGCGCCTGTGCGGCATTTTTTTGCCGCTCGTTCTGTCATGGACGGGCGTTTTTTCGTTTATCCCATTTCAGGCCCTATCTTTGCGGAAATAATAAGCCTTCAACACCTTACGGCCTTTCGTCGTAACCTTGCAGGAAAGCCGGGGACATTCTCCCAGATTGAAAAAACCGGCTACTTCTCAGGCGGCACCTGCCGCTTCGCCTCATTACCCTCATACCTTCTTTTTTTCGCCTATGCAGAAATCTATCGCTATCCTTTGTGCGGGTGGCCCCGCTCCCGGCATCAATACCGTGGTCAGTACCATCGCCAAGGTCTTCCTCAAAGATGGCTTTAAGGTCATCGGCATCCACGGCGGCTACAAAAACCTCTTCAATGGCCAGGCCGAGACCGTAAACATCAACTTCTCCTACGCCGACCGCATCTTCTCGCGCGGCGGCTCTACCTTGCGCATGAGCCGCTATAAGCCGAAGGACTCTGAGTTTTCCGCTGATTTTTTTGTGGAGAATAACGTGGAGCTGCTGGTCACCATCGGTGGAGACGATACCGCCTCTACTGCCAACCGCCTGACCAAGTACCTCAAGGCCAACAACGTGAAGATCCAGAATATTCACGTGCCCAAAACCATCGACAATGACCTGCCCTTGCCCGGTCGTACCCCGACCTTCGGCTTCAATTCAGCCAAGGACCAGGGGGTGACCATCGGCAACACCATCTATGAAGATGCCCGCACCAGCGGCAACTGGTTTGTCATCTCTACCATGGGTCGCTCGGCCGGTCACCTGGCCTTCGAGATTGGCACCTCCTGCCATTTCCCGGTGATCATCATCCCTGAGATGTTCGACCGCACCGAGATGACCCTCGACAAAATCGTGCGGTTAGTCATTTCTTCGATGATCAAGCGCCGCATCGACGGAGTCTTGTATGGGGTAGCCATGGTGAGCGAAGGAATCTTCCACTTTCTCAGCAACGAAGAAATCGAAAAGTCCGGGGTCAACTTTACCTACGATGAACACGGGCATCCCGAGCTGGGCAACGTCTCCAAGGCCCATATCTTCAACATGCTGGTGCAGCGCCGACTCAAGGAAATCGACCTGGAGATCAAGAGCCGCCCGGTAGAGATGGGCTACGAATTGCGCTGCTGCCGTCCGGTGGCTTATGACCTCACCCTCTGTACCCTGCTGGGCATGGGCGTGCGCAAGCTCTTTCTCGAAGGCCACAGCGGCTGCATTGTCTCCACCAGCTCTAAAGCAGACATCCAGCCGGTTTTCCTCAAGGACATCGAAGACCCTGAGACAGGCAAGATTCCTCCCCGCCTGGTAGACACCCACTCTGAGCTGGCCACCATGGTCTTCAGCGACCTGCATGTCCTGGCTAAGCCTGATTATGAACGGGCCAGGGCCCATGTCAGCAACCCAGAGCACTACGATTTCTACGAAATCCTCAACTGGGAGTACGATCCCAACCGCGTGCTGCGTCCCAGCGAAGTATAAGGCCCCCGAGCCTGCTAGCTGACACCGGAAGTTGCCCTCGGGTGGCTTCCGGCTTTTTGATTCTGCCCAAACAAAAAGTCAAATAGGGATATTTATATACTGGTGACTGTTAACGCGCCAAAAGGCTTCAGAACTCTTAGGAGCGTTAGCAAACCCATCCTAATTTCCTGATTCTTATCAAAAAGCGCATGCTTCATACGATGGTTTGGCTCCTGGGGGGCTATGGGTTCATTTGTCTCTTGCTGTATGTATTTCAGGAGAAAATGATCTTTCCGGGACAAGCCTTGCCGGAGGACTACGAATTTCGTTTTGCTTCGGGGGTGAGAGGAGAGGATGTATGGATGGAGAATGAGGCCGCGCGCCTGCACGGACTGTTTTTCCGGGCAAAGGCCCCGCAAGGGGCGTTGCTGTATTTTCACGGCAATGGCGGAGACCTTTCCGAATGGGGTGATATTGCGCCGGACCTGGTCTCGCGGGGCTACCACGTGCTGATGGTAGACTACCGGGGCTACGGTAAGAGTGTGGGGGCGCGCACCCAGGCGACCCTGCTGGCCGATGCTCTGATTGCCTATGACAGCTTGCGGGCGGCGGTAAGTTCCACCCTGCCGGTGGCAGTATTTGGCCGCTCTTTGGGTACCGGTCTGGCGAGCTACGTGGCCTCGCAGCGGCCGGTGGACCGCTTGCTGCTGGAGACGCCCTACCGCTCGCTGGCGGGGGTGGCCCAAGGTCGTTTTCCCTGGCTGCCGGTACGCTGGCTGATGCGCTTCCCGATGTCGACCGAGACCTTCTTGCAAGAGGTATCAGTGCCCGTCTACCTGATCCATGGGACGAGCGACCAGACCATCCCGGTCAGCCACAGCCGCTACCTGGAGCAGAGGCTGCCGCCAGAGCAGGGACATTACGTCGAAATTCCAGGGGGCCACCACAACGACCTGGAAGAATATCCAGCGTATCAGGCCTGGCTTGATCAGGCCCTTTTGTCAGAGTAACCCTCCCCCTTGGGAACAGGAGGGTTTGCCCGTAGACAGTTGTACTAGAATCGAATGCGAAAAAACTTGTAAGTTTGACCTCTCTCATTTTACCCCAAACGCCACACCCAAACATGCGCTTCCGTTACTTTTTTCCCCTGTTGCTGCTGTTGCTGGCTACGCATGCCCTGCCCGCCCAGCTAGCTGACGCCCCTATCCAGCCGAGCCTGCTGCCGCAGATGCAGCAAGCCCCCTCGGCGAAGCAAGACATCATCGTTTTGCTGGCTGATCAAGTAGACGTAGTGGGCCTGAGCGAGGCCTTTTACGCCAAAGGCTACAGCCAGCAGCAGCGGGTGTCCACCCTGATTCCTTTGCTCCAAGCCAAAGCCGAAGCTACCCAAGGCCCCCTTCTGGAGCTGGTTCGCACCCACCCCGGCGTAGACCCGGCCAGCATCCGCCCTTATTGGATCGCCAACTTCATCGAGATGAAGGCCGATGCCCAGGCCATCCAGGACCTGGCTGCCCGGCCTGAGGTGCTCCAAATCGAGCACTACCGCCAGCCCAAGCTGCTGGATGCCTCGCCCGAGCCCTTGGGGCCGATGGACCTCACCTCCGTCAACGGCAACGAGCCCGGCCTCGCGGCCATCAATGCCCCTGAGCTGTGGAAGCTCGGCTACGCGGGCTACAACACCAAGGTGCTGACCATCGACAGTGGCGTAGACGGCTCCCATCCAGCCCTGCAAAGCCGCTATTGGGGCAACTTTGTGCCCAACAACCAGGCCTGGCTCGACCTCAACGATCCCAACCCCAACGCCAACCCCTCCGACTGTGATGGCCACGGCACCCACGTAAATGGGACCGTGGTAGGGCTAAACCCTGCTAACAACGACACCATCGGGGTGGCACCGGCAGCTTTCTGGATGGGCGCCCCGGCTATCGCCGGCTTTGGGGCTACCTGCCAGCCTTTCAGTACCAACGCTGCCTTCCAGTGGGCGCTCAACCCCGATGGGGATCTCAACACCGTCGAGGACATGCCCGATGTGATCAACAATTCCTGGGCTTCGGAGAATGATTCTAATACGGTAGCCAACTTTGTCTGCAATGGGACCCTGGCCAATTTGCTCAACACGCTGGAGGCCGCAGGAATTGCCGTGGTGTTTGGCGCGGGTAACAGCGGCGCAGGGGTGAGCTCGGTCAGCGATCAAAGCCACATCAATACCAACCTGGTGAATTCCTTTGCCGTGGGCGCAGTCAATGCCAACGTGCCTTCGCTGACGGTGGCAGGCTTTTCTGGCCGGGGCCCCAACTATTGCCCCAATCCCAATGGCAACAGCAACAAGCCGGAAGTAGTCGCTCCCGGGGTGCAGGTACGGTCTAGTCTGCCAGGAGGAGGCTATGGGTTCAATTCAGGTACCTCCATGGCCTCTCCGCATGCGGCC
>CAZIVQ010000213.1:0-6681 GCA_964542415.1 uncultured Bacteroidia bacterium
CGCAACCTTGCGGCCCACTATTCCCTGCCCAAAAGGCTGATTAACAGCAATTAAGCATCCTCTGCTTTAAGTTCTTGGGAGACCTTCCCACTGAGAAAAATGGCGCGTTGCCGGGCCGCCTCCATGCCTTCGGCGATCAGCCGGTCGAGCTGATCGGCGTCGTAGCGCGCCAACGCAGCCTCTGTGGTCCCGCCTTTTGAGGATACCCGGCTGATCCATTCCTGAGCATGGAGGCTGTTGCGGGTGAGCAGGTTGACCGAGCCGAGAAAGGTCTGCCGCACCAGCAGCTGGGCTTCTGGGGCAGAAAACCCCATCTGTTTGGCGGCTTCCATCATGGCGTTCATGAAGTAGTAGACATAAGCCGGGCCACTCCCCGAAACGGCTGTGGCGGCATCAAGCATGGGCTCGGCATCGGTATGGAGGGTTTTCCCGGTGGTGTTAAGCAGGTTTTGCACCGCAAAAATCTCTACCCGCGATACCTCCGCCGTGGTGGTAAATACGGTCATCCCTTGCCCTACCTGGGCGGGCAGGTTAGGCATGGCCCGCACGACCTTGGCCACGCCCAGGGCTTGGCAAAGGCTGTCGAGGGTGATGCCCGCCATGATCGACAGCAGCAAATGGTCCCGGCGCAGAAAAGGCTTGACCTGCTGGGCTAACTCACTGAAATCCTGGGGCTTAACCGCCAAGACGATCAGGTCCATCTGGGCCAGCTCTTCCCCGGCCTGCATGCGCAGATCATGGCCTGAAATGCCTTTCAGCGCTTCGCTCCGGGCATCGCTGCGGTCGAGGAAGTACAGGTCTTCCGGGCTCACGACACTTGCATCGACAAAACTCTGGCCATAGGTCAGCCCCATGTTGCCCGCGCCAATGATCAATACTTTCATGGGGAATGGGGGATTAGGGGATTGGGGGATTGGGGATTGAGGGAATGCGATGTTTTTAACGCCAAGGGCGCAAAGGTAGCGCCAAGATCGCAAAAGGAGGGGATTGGAATATCGAATATCGAACAAGGAATCCTGAATGTAGAACCCCATTCTCGTAGAGACAGGCGACTGAGCGATAAGCGACGAGCGACCTGAGACCGTAAGGTCGAATCTACCCCGGTTTACCGGGGCATCTACGATCTGTGACCTCCTACGTCTTGCTTTTCCATCTCCTCCATGACCTCTGCGAAACCTCCGCGTCCCCCCGGTTTCTCCCCCCAGTTGACCGGGGGATCTGCGACCGGGGTCCATGATCCGTAGCGAAACAAGGGGAATGGGGAGTTGGGGAGTTGGAGAGTTGGAGAGAAGGCCTTGTTTCTCGAATACTGAACAAGAAATATTGAATGTTGAATGTCGAAGGGGGGGCAGGCCGTATTTCCCTTCCTCCTTTTTCCTTCTTCCCCTTTTACCTTCTTCACTTCTTCACTTCCATCTTAATCCCAGCGGCAGCAAGGTGGTCCCAAAATTCGGGATAGGATTTTTCTACCACCGCTTCATCTTCGAGCTGGAGCCGGGACTGCTTGAGGACCATAGGGGCAAAGGCCATGGCCATGCGGTGGTCTTCATAGGTGTGGATGGGCTCGACGGCGGGCTGGGCTTTGCCACGAACGGTACACACTTGGTCGGTGGCTTCCATATCCACCCCAAATCTAGCCAGTTCCTGCTGCAAAGCATGGATGCGGTCGGTTTCTTTGATGCGCAAGGTGTGTAAGCCCGTCATTTTTACGGGGATACCGGTAGCAGCACTCACCACGGCGATGGTCTGGGCCAGATCGGGGGTGTCGACAAAATCGAATTCGAGGGGCTCTCCCCCGGGCTCGATCGCCCGGCCTTTGGTCAGGCGCAGGCCATCGGCTTCGTAAGCAGTTTGTACCCCAAAGGGCTCCATCATGCGGGCAATGGCTTGGTCGCCCTGCCAGGAATGCTCCCGCAAACCTCCAAGAAAAACCTCAGCCTCATTGGCCAAGGCCGCGAAGCTGTACCAATAGCTGGCGGCGGACCAATCCGACTCGATGGTGTAGCTACCGGCCTGATATCCCCCGCCTGGCACCACCAGGGTTTGATCCTCCCATTCGGTCTGGGCCCCAAATTGGGCCATCAGGCTGCGGGTCATTTCCAGGTAGGGCCGAGAAGTGATCTCGCCCTCGAGGGTGAGCCGCAGGCCTCCCGGCAGCGCAGGGGCGATCATCAGCACGGCAGTGATAAACTGGCTGGAGACGTTGCCCTGCATGCGGAGCTTGCCCCCATGCAGTCGCTCACCCGTATGAACGATGTGCAGGGGCGGAAAACCGTCTTGCTTCCAATATTCGATATGTGCGCCTAATTCCCGCAAGGCATCGACCAAGATTCCGATGGGACGCTTGCACATGCGTGGGGTACCGGTAAGAATCTGGTCTCGGCGGGCTACGGCGAAGTAAGCGGTCAAAAACCGCATGGTGGTCCCAGCATCGATCACATCGAGCACATGCCCTTCGGATTCCAGCAGCCGGATGAGGGTGCGGGTATCGCGGGCCGAAGAGAGGTTGTGCAGCTCGATTTGCCCTGGATGCAGGGCTTGAATGATCAGGGCCCGGTTGCTTTCGCTTTTAGAAGCTGGCAAGGGTACCTTTGCGGAAAATGAAGCAGGGGCAGCCGAAAGCGATATCATGAAAAAAGGATAAAAACCAGCCAAAAAGAACGAGCCGGGACAACAGCAGCCGAACTTTAGGCGTCCCAAATTTACGACATCTGCGGGAAATAGCTAAAAGGCAGGGCGCAATTTTTCCCCCGGTCCGCTTATAGCCACAAATAATCAACTGAATGCCAGGGTTTTTTTACATCGCAGACCACCGGGTAAAGATGGACGTTGTGATAAAAGAATCCAATGGCTAATTTCAACTTCTCATGCCTGTAACCTACCTCTCTTCTACTATGCGCTTTTTGTTGCTTGTCTGCCTAAGTACCTGCCTGATGCTGCCGACCTGGGCCCAAACTGAAAAACAGCTCTTCAAACGAGGCATAAAAAAGCTGGAACAGCAAGACTATCAGGGGGCTGAGCAGGCTTTTACCATGGTCCTGGAACTCAACCCTACCAACGATGCGGCCTATTTCAACCGCGGCTTTGCCCGCATGCAGCAGGAGGTGTATACCGGGGCGATCAAGGACTTTAGCCTCGCCCTCGACATCAATCCTTCCAATCCCGATGGCTTTTTTCAGCGGGCCCGGGCTAAGATGGGCTTGCGCGACTACCTCGGGGCCATGCAGGACCTCAACATCGCCATCAAAGCCAGGGACAAAGAAGCCCGGTATTACGTAGCCAGAGGTCGCACCAAGAGCGGCTTGCTCGACTACCGCGGGGCCATCCAGGACTTTACCCGGGCCATCAACCTCGAACCCAAAGAAATGGCCTACCTCTACGAACGGGCCGAAGCTTACATCAAACTCCGAGACTTCGAAAACGCCATCGCCGACCTCTCTGAGGTGATCAAGGAGACGCCTGGAGACCCCGTTGGTTACAATGCCCGCGCCGCCGTCAAGCACCTCCAAGGCGACATCGACGGGGCCTGCCTCGACTGGTCCAAAGCCGGTGAACTCGGCGACATCAACGCCTATACGCTGATCCGGGAGAATTGTAATTGAGAGTAGGGAGTAGGGAGTATAGATAGGCGTTTCGCGCTTGCTGAGCTGAATAGGTCGACGCTGTCAGGGCTACTCAGCGCCCCTGCTTTTGCCCTGACAGCGTTAAGGGCAAGCCAACAACGCAGGCAGGGTTACGAAAACCAGGGCTGGTGAGAACCCTGCCAGCATCTCATAGAGGATGAACAGAAAAAGCTCGGGCCAGATACGATCCAGCCCGAGCTTTTTGGCGATAGCTTTTTTTCCTAAAAATCCATGTTCATCTCTCCGCCTGCTTTGCGGCTCCGGCCTCCCCCGTCTTTCTCGCGATTGAGGCGATAGTTGAAAGAGAGCATCACCTGCCGCCGCGACCAGCGCTGGGACTCATAGGAACGGAAGAACTCCTCCGTTTCAATCTCCTGACGCCAGATGCGGGTATTGAATACGTCGCGGACACCGAGGGTCACGGTGCCTTTCTTCTTGAGCACATCACGACTCAAGCCCAGGTCGAGGCCGTAAAACGGCAATGAACGCCCTTGGGTCGTCTTCTGGGCCGATCGATAAAAGAAGGAAACCTGGGCTTTGGCCTCCCAGGGAAGGTCCAGGCGGTTGTTGACCCGGCCTTGCCAGGCGTAGGTGTCGCGGCTGAGGTTCAGTACGCTTCCCTCTGCGGTAGTATATTCTCCCTCGGTAATGGCCCGAAAGAAGTTAAAACTGCCGTTCATGCGCCACCAATCAAAAAAGTCGGCGTTGCCGGCCAATTCGAGGCCGTAATTGTTTTCCAGGGCCAGGTTGACCGGGGTGCGCAGAGAAAAACCGGTCTCAGGATCGAGAATGGTGATGCGCTCGATGACGCCGGTGCGGTAGCGGTAGTAGACGGAAGCCGTGAGGGAACCTTGGTCCCAATAACGCAGGTATCCCAGTTCAAAAGAGTTGGTGAATTCGGGGTCCAGGTCGGGGTTGCCTTGACGAAAGTTGCGGGCGTCGGTGAAGTTGGAAAAAGGCAGCAGGGAACGGAAGCGCGGGCGGTTGAGGCGGTAGCTGTAGCTCAGTTGCACGGTGTTTTTTGCGTCGAACTCGTAGCCCAGGTGGGCCGAAGGAAACCAGTTGAGGTACTCCTTGCTGATGTCGGCATCTGAAGCCCGCTGGTCCACCCTGATGTCGGTGTATTCGGCCCTTATCCCACCTTGAGCCTGAAGCTTGCCCCATTTTTGCCCTGCCAGAAAGTAAGCCGCGTAGATGTTTTCAGTGTAGACCACGTTGTCGTCGAAAGGCTCACCGGTCGGCCCGTCTACGAGGCGCCAAGGCTCCCCCTCACGGCGCTCTTCGACTTTGTAGTCATTGTTGACCAAGCGAGAAGTCAGGCGGACGCCGGTTTCAAATTTACCCTCTTCCCCAAACGGATGCACATAATCGCTCTGAAACAACCAGTTTTCTTCCTTCTCCCGGTTGCTGGATTGCTGCTGCAAAGGGTCAGTTTCATTGTTGACCGACTCGGTGATGTCTCCCAATTCCAGGTCGTCGTCTCTGTTCCATTGCAGGTCGGCGGTAAAGACCCGGTCCTTACGGTCGAAAGTCTTGCGGTAATTGAGCGCCGCCTGATAGCTTTCGTCGAGCTCGGTCTCATCTTGGGAACGCTCCGTGGTGTTGACCAAGTTTCCCTCGGCGTCGTAGTCGAGGTAGGTGATGTTGGTGATGTTCAATTCATCGCCCAAACTGGCCTGCCCAGAAAAGGTGAGGGTTTGCTGGTCAGTCAGAAAAAATTCTGAGCCGAAACGCAAGAAGCCCCCCACCTCCGAGCGCAGCAAATCGGTGTTTTGGTCGTTGCGAAAGGCGCTGTCGGTCCGCGATACCTGGGTGAGGTTGGTGTAGCCCGGCATGGCTTGGTAGTTGATGCCGGCGCTGGTAAAGAGGTTGACCCATTTGCGGCGGAAATTGAGGTTGAGCCCGGCGCCCAGGTCGGTGGGGGAACCTGCGTTGAGGTCAAAAGAGCCGTTGAGGCCTTTCTGCTTATCTTTTTTCATCACGATGTTGATGATCCCTACCTCCCCCTCGGCTTCGTAGCGGGCCGAAGGATTGGTCACCACCTCGATGCGCTCCACCATGTTGGCTTGCAGCAGGCGCAGGGCCTCGGGGTCATTGGAGATCATGCCCGAGGGCTTGCCATCGACGAGGATACGGACGTTGCCGCTGCCGCGAAGGCTGACGTTGCCTTCGATGTCGATCTCGACCGAAGGCACGTTTTGCAGCACATCCTGAACCGAGCCACCACTGGCCGAAAGGTCTTGTCCGACGCTGAATATGCGTTTGTCGAGCCCAAACTTCATCTGTGAGCGCTCGGCAGAAATCTCCACCTCGTCCATTTCCATGCCTGTAGGCTCCAACTCGATGCGGCCCAGGTCTACGGCTTTTTTACCCCGTGACACCATTACTTCAGGTAACCGCTTGGTGCCATAGCCGAGGTATTTGATGTCAAGAAAAAAGCGGCCAGGCTCAACTTGGAGCAGGAATTCACCCTGATCATTGGTCACGCCTCCACTGACGACGCTGCTGTCTTTGAGCGAGAATAGGGTAAGGGTAGCAAATTCGAGGCCCCCCTCCTCGGCACTGACGATGCGGCCGGTCAGAGCCACAGGGCGTTCGTTGTCTGGATTGGGCTGGGCCCAAAGCGGAAAAAACAGAAAGAAGGGGATGAATAGGGAAAAAATGCGTTGCATGAGGTTGAGAAGGGGTTATTTTTTAGAAAAGGCCAAGCCGAGCCGTGGGTTCTCCTAAGCTCTGAGGCAAAAGTACCCACAGACCTTGAAGCAAATTTGAAGTTGAAACATCGTTTTTGGCAAATAAGAGGACGGTGGGCAGAAATTTTCTGCTAATCCACCTTTCAACTCTGCTGCGATCGCAGGGTTTATTTGTCTGCGGGGAAAACTTTTGGGGAATACCGCGCTAGCTGTCATGCCGAACCTGCCAGGCGGGCTGTAACCCCCCCTCTTCACCTCTTCACCTCTTCACCTCTTCACTTCTTCCCCTCTTCACTTCTTCCCCTCTTCACTTCTTCCAAAACTTCAGGTTGCTCTTCATCTTATCCCATTTGATGCGGTTCATC
>CAZIVQ010000214.1:0-6676 GCA_964542415.1 uncultured Bacteroidia bacterium
GGCCTCAGGATAAATCCTGAGGGAATGCTATCCCAAGGCAAGCTAGCCGGTGGATTTATCCTCCGGCTCCAAGCTAGCCGGTGGATTTATCCTCCGGCTCAGAGCAAGCCACCTTCCCCAGCTTCCCTCACACCAGCTGCGGCAAAATTTCGTTCATTGAGGTAGATTGTTACGCTATGCACCTTCGAAATTGGTTGTTACTTAGCTGTTGCCTGCCGTTTTGGGCTGGGGCCCAGGATAGCCTGCGCCTGGGGGATCCCTGGCTGGCGGGTCTGCCGGCAGCGAACCAGTTGGAACTCGACAGCGAGGGCAATGTGTTTCTCCTTGATACCGAAGGCGGCAAGTGTTACAAATACCTGGCCTTGGCCGATTTTGACTCGCTCATCTCCCTCGGCGGGCGCAGCAACCGTAACGAGGGCCTGCTGCATCCCCGGCGCCTGGTTATTCGCAACCGGCAGAATTTGTACGTACTCGACGACGTACAGCGGCGCATCCTTCACCTCAACCCCAACCTGGGCCTGCTTGGGCAGCTCGATTTCCAGCAGGTCGAAGACCCGCAACAAGGCATTGAGGAGATGTTTCCGGTCGACTTTGGGCTGAGTAGCGCGGGAGAGTATTTTCTCCTCAACCAGTTTGACAACAAGGTCTACAAGCTCAACCTTTTTGGCGAGGTGGAAACTGTTTTTGGTGGGCCTGACTATGGCGAAGGGTCGTTTTATGAGCCCGGACAACTGGCGGTCACCGCCAACAATAAAGTGTTTGTCAGCGATACCGTCGCGCAGGAGCTGCTGGTTTACAACTACTTCGGGATTTTCTCTTATCGCCACCTTCCGGAGGCCCCTTTCTATTGGCAGCGCTTCCGCCTGGAGGGAGAGACTTTGCTCTTGCTGAGCCAGCGACAGCTCTTTTTGCAGCATTTGCCCAGTGGGCGGTCGCGACATTGGTACAGCAGGCTTGAGATGCTGGATGCCCTGTTGTGGGGGGAAACCTTGCTCCTGCTAACTGAGACGGGGATTTATCGGGTAAATGTGGGGAAGTAACCGCGACGGGTATGTTTTTTGAAAGCCCGCTATCCCACACAAAAATTTATTTCTTCTCTCAAAATCCAGTAACTTTGCCTGGCTAAAAGGCTGCTCAGTAAGGCGCAAAGAATAACTTCCCCTATTTTTTCACGCAAAGCCGCAGCGCTGCAAATCGAAGATGGCGGCATGCCAGCACGAAAGACCTGAAAACCAGTAGTTTGTGGTTTTGGCCCCAAATGAAAAGCGGGAGGTTGTTCTTCAACGGTTACTTAGTCTTTTGGTATTGAACCCACAGGCAAGCAAAGAATAGACGTAGGGGGTGATTCTCCTAGACTTTGCTGCTCATCCGACCAAACCCGAGGGAACGCTATGAACTTGTTGGAAAAACTCGCCCAGATAGAAAATCGCTTCGAAGAAGTCAAGCAGGAGATCATCGACCCGGAGGTGATGAGTGACATGAAGCGCTACAAATCGCTGAACATCGAGTACAAACAGCTCGAAGGGATTGTCGATAAGACCCATGCCTATCAGGAGGTCCTGAGCAACATCGACAACAGCAAGGAAATCCTCAAGACCGAAAAGGACGAGGAGATGCGGGAAATGGCCAAGGAGGAATTGGAGTTGCTTCAGGCCCAGAAAACCGAATTCGAAGAGGAGATCAAGATGCTCCTCGTGCCCAAAGACCCCGAAGACACCAAAAACGCCGTCCTCGAAATCCGGGCCGGGACCGGCGGTGACGAGGCGGCCCTTTTTGCGGGCGACCTTTACCGCATGTACGAGCGCTACGCCGCCAACCAAAACTGGCGCCTGGAGGTGAACTCCGTGCAGGAAGGCGCGGCCGGGGGCTACAAAGAGATCATCGCCACCCTCAGCGGCAATGAGGTCTATGGCACCATGAAGTTTGAGTCTGGGGTGCATCGCGTACAGCGGGTGCCCTCCACTGAGTCTCAAGGACGCGTGCATACCTCGGCGGCCACGGTGGCCATCATGCCTGAGGCGGAGGAGTTTGACGTCGAACTCAACGATAGCGACATCCGCGTCGAAACCAAATGCGCCTCCGGCCCCGGCGGGCAGTCGGTTAACACGACCTACTCGGCGGTGGTCCTCACCCACATTCCCACCGGCATCCGCGTCTCCATGCAGGACGAAAAGTCCCAGATCAAAAACCGCGAGAAGGCCATGCGTATTCTTCGTACCCGCCTCTACGACATTGAGGTGGCCAAGCGCAAAGCCGAAGAGACAGCCATGCGCAAGTCGATGGTCTCCACCGGCGACCGCTCTGCCAAGATCCGCACCTACAACTTCCCGCAGGGTCGCGTCACTGACCATCGCATCAACCTCACCCTCTACAACCTTTCGAACATCCTCGACGGCGACATCGGCGAAATCGTCGATGCGCTTCACTTGGCCGAAAACGCTGAAAAACTTAAAGAAGGCGGGACAGAATAGGCCCTTTTTTCGCTTGAGTAAAAAAATAGCGGCAGGTTCCTTTCGGATCCTGCCACTATCCTTTTTGGGTTTACCGCCACCTTATTCCACCACGATCAAGCGGTCTCGCAAGAGCAGGTTGCCGCCGCTGCTCAGTGCCTGCAGGAGGTAGACTCCGGGGGGCATCTTGTCTAATTCCAGGGTAACGCCTTGCCGGTTCCCGTTCAAGGCAAAGGAGCGAGCGAGGACGGTTCGGCCCCGGAGATCGAACCACTGTAGCTGCAATTGGCTACTTTCCAGCCCAGCCGGAGCGGTAGCCGCCGCCGAAGGTTAACGCTGCTTTCGCTTCGAAGCGTAAGGTCGGCTTTCGTCCAGCAGCAGCCCTTCCTGCACCAGCTCGCGCAAGCCTTCCATTGGCAATTCATTTACCTGATAAAAGGTCACGCTCCGCACCTGTTTGCGGCCTTTGGCCTCCAGCAGTCCCGGGGCATCGTGCAGCTCATTGCCCCGGGTAAAGGCAAACTCCACCCCGCCTTCCTTGACAGGGTTCAGGTAGCAGATCCAGCTGTGGCGGTAGTAGAAAGGCAATTGGTAGCGGATCTTACCCGTGATGCCTGGATTCTGGGCGACGAGCTCATGTAGCACGCGCATGATGCGGCGTACCTCCGGCGGCTGGGAAGAAATAAAGTCCAGAACAGCTTCCATGGGGCAGGGTTAGTGGCAGAAGAGTAGAGAAGAAAGGCGAGCCTAAAAATACGGGGTTTTGCTTAAATTGTCCAATCCTCACCCTCCCCCCAACCCCTGCAACATGTCCGGCAACTTCGATCGCGTCGCTTGGTGGTACGATGGCCTGGCCCGGCTGGTATTTGGCCGGGTGCAGCAGCGGGCGGCGGCCCACTTTTTGGCGCAAATGCCAGCGCAGGGGCGGGTCTTGCTGGTAGGGGGCGGGAGCGGGGAGCTGCTGCTGCGCCTACAGCGGCAGCGGCCGGAGCTAGAGGTTTGGTACGCCGAAGCTTCACGGGCCATGCTGCGTCGCGCTCGCCGGCGCTGGCAGGTCGCTACCCCGGCCGCCAAAGCCGTACACTGGTGGGAGGGAGACGCTGCGGAACTGCCCCCTGACCTGCGATTCGCAGCCATCATCACGCCATTCGTTCTCGATCTCTATGCGCCGACAGCGCTCCAAGCCCTGATGCAGCGACTGGACCGGTTGCTCCTCCTCGGAGGCTGCTGGTTGCAGACCGATTTTCAGCTTCCTGTGGGCTGGGGGCGCTATCCGGCCCGCTTGTTGCTGGCGCTGATGTACCGTCTTTTTCGCCTCACAGCTGACATCGAAGCCCGGCAATTGCCGCCTATGGCCGCCGCCTTCGAGGCCCTGGGCTATGAGCGATCGCAGCAGCAAGCATTTTGGGGTGGTTTTATCTTAAGTGAAGTTCGTTTGAAAAAATCCCCGCTTGGTGCTACCTTATCCTAAATGCGTCAGCTTTTTGCCGCTCATTCCTTTCCACTCAACTGATTCCATGTGAAATTGACCCTCACCTACACCTTCCACACCTCCCCTCAAGAGCTCTTCGAGACCCTTTTCCATCCCCATAGCCTGCGCAACTGGATGGCAGAATCGGTCGATTTCGACGAGCGGGAGCAGCTGTACACCTTTCATTGGGGCAATTTCTCCGAATCTGCCCGCCTCATCGAAAAGGATTCCCTGCACCGCCAGCTCAAGTTTGAATGGGTAGAGGGGGAAAAAGAACGCGCTTACCTCGCTTTTTCCGTCCTCGAAACCGAAGACGATGAACAGGTCGACCTCCAAATCACCGACTTCTGCGAAGCAAACGAAGCCCGGGCGCAGCAAGAAAAGTGGGATGAAATGATGAAGGCCCTTTCGCGGACCCTGGCCTGATTTAGCTTGCCAGGCAGAGTGTTTCTCTGGAGGGTAACTGCTGAAGCTATTTTTTCCCAGCCTTCGTTTTTCATTCATTTGCCTTAAACCCTGTCAGCGTTCCCCAAAACGCTGACAGGGTTAACAGAATAGCCTTTCAGATGCCGCATTTTTATGCGAAAATTGCTCCATAGGTTTACAAGCAGGGGGAACCGCCCGAGCTTACAGCCTGCTGCCCAAGGCTAGCCAAAAGAGGGTAGAAATAGTAGTTTTCATGATGGTTCGGTATTTCTTACGGGTGCTATAATCTTTCCAACATTAGGCCTCGGTGATAGTTGTTTATTTGCCTAATTCGTATAACACAAGGGCGGTTTGGCAGATTTTCTTTTTCATGCAGTCACCTTGGGGCATTTGTCTCAATTATCGTTTGTAAATCCCCCGTTATCGGCCGAACTTCGTCCTCTTGAATTTGGGACCGACCATTCCTATGAAGCACATACGTAACTTTTGCATCATTGCCCACATCGACCACGGGAAATCTACCCTGGCCGACCGCATGCTGGAATCGACCCATACATTGACCACCCGGGAAATGAAGGAGCAGGTCCTGGACTCCATGGACCTGGAGCGAGAAAAAGGCATCACCATCAAGAGCCACGCTATCCAGATGGTCTACCCCTTGAATGGCCAGGATTATATCCTTAACCTCATCGACACCCCCGGCCACGTCGATTTTTCCTACGAGGTATCCCGGGCCATTACGGCCTGCGAAGGCGCGCTGCTGATCGTCGATGCCGCCCAGGGCATTGAGGCCCAGACCATTTCCAACCTTTACCTCGCCCTGGAGCACGACCTGGAGATCATCCCGGTCATCAACAAAATAGACCTGCCCAGCGCCCGCATCGAAGAGGTGAGCGATGAGATCATCGACCTCACCGGCTGCGATCCCGACGACATCATCCATGCCAGCGCCAAAAACGGTATCGGCATCGTCGATGTTATCGAGCGCATCATCGAACGCGTACCTCCTCCCACCGGCAACCCCGAGGCCCCTCTCAAGGCCTTGATTTTTGACTCGGTTTTCAACCCCTACCGCGGTACCATCGTTTACTTTCGGGTCTTCGATGGTCGGATCCACAAAGGCGACGAATTGCGCTTCATGGCTACCGGGGCCAAGTATGAGGTAAGCGAAGTTGGCATCTTACGTATGGGGCAGGTGCCCGTGGAGTACGTGCAGACCGGCAGCGTAGGCTACCTCGTCGCCGGCATCAAAAACTTGCAGGAAGTCAAGGTCGGGGACACCATCACTCAGGTAAAAAACCCGGCCGATTCGGCCATTCAGGGTTTTCAGGAAGTGAAGCCCATGGTCTTCGCTGGCATCTATCCCGTCGACACCGACGACTTCGAGGAATTGCGGGACTCGCTCGACAAGCTCAAGCTCAACGATGCCTCGCTCATCTACCAGCCCGAATCTTCGGCGGCGCTTGGCTATGGCTTCCGCGCCGGTTTCCTGGGGATGCTCCACATGGAGATCGTGCAGGAGCGCCTGGAGCGCGAATTTGACATGTCGGTGATCACCACCGTGCCCAACGTGGGGTTCAAAGCAATCTTCACTGATGGCGAAGTATTTGACATCAACAGCCCCTCGGATTTGCCCGAAGCTACCCGCATCAAAGAATTGCAGGAGCCTTTTATCAAGGCCCAGCTGATCACCAAATCCGATTATATCGGGCCGGTGATGGAGCTGTGTATGGAAAAGCGGGGCCGGTTCGTCAACCAGGTGTACCTGACCCAGGACCGGGTCGAGCTGACGTTCGATTTGCCCCTGACCGAGGTAGTCTTCGATTTTTTCGACAAGCTTAAGACCATTTCGCGTGGCTACGCTTCCTTTGACTACCACATGATTGGCTTCCAGCCCTCCAAGCTGGTCAAACTCGACATCCTCCTCAACGGCGATCAGGTCGATGCCCTCAGCTCGCTCATTCACCGCGATAAAGCTTACGAATTTGGCAAAAAGATTTGCACCAAGCTCAAGGAGCTGATTCCGCGGCAGCAGTACGAAGTGGCCATTCAGGCAGCCATCGGCGCCAAGGTCATTGCCCGCGAGACCGTCAAAGCGATGCGCAAAGACGTAACCGCCAAATGTTACGGCGGGGACATCTCCCGGAAGCGCAAACTGCTGGAGAAGCAGAAAGAAGGAAAGAAGCGCATGCGGCAGGTGGGCACCATAGAAGTGCCCCAGAGTGCTTTCCACGCGGTATTGAAACTGGACTGAGCCGGGCTCGCCCCTCGCTCTTTTTGCTTCGCAAAAATATCACTTCTCGCTGGGCCAGGTCTCCGACCTGTCCGC
>CAZIVQ010000215.1:0-6663 GCA_964542415.1 uncultured Bacteroidia bacterium
TCTACGACCTGAGCCAGGACCCGGGTGAAACCAACGACTTGAGCGCGCAAGAACCAACGCGGACGGCCAGGTTTACCGCTTACCTCGATTCGGCCCGCACCCCTTCGATCTACTGGCCGATTGATAAGGCCGCGTTCAATCGCTAGTCGTTCAATCGCTCGTCGTTCTGTCTCACCTCTCATCTCTCACCTCTCACCTCTCCAACAACACATACATCGCCTCCGCCGGCAACGCCAGATTCACTCTCCCCCCGGCTCGTTCGAGCGCTAGCTGGCTGATTTCGTAGCCGGCGGCGTCGAGGATGCGGGCAGTGCGCAGGTGAGGGTTGGTGAGGGAAATGCGGCCTTGGGCCGGAGCCCCTTTCCAGGGCATGCGCCCAGTAGCCAGGATTTTGTAGCCATCTGTTTTTTTGCCGCGCAGGTCAAAGGTAGCGGGTTCCTCCGCCCAGTCGGTGGGCCGGTACTCGGTCCCGACTTGCAGTAGCACCTTTTCCGATTGCTCCAGCGGCTTGCCGTCCATGGCCACCAATTCGATGGTGGCATAGCGGCTGTCGCTTTCGATGGTCAGGTCCCCCAATTCGAAGGGGCCATTCCCCGCCAGAAAGCCGGTCACCGCCCGCGCCTTGGGGGTATTGAGGGTAAACAAGCCTTTTTCGTAGTCGAGCCAGTGCTCGCCGGTCACCGAACGGATGGTACTCCCTGAAATGGCCGCAGCCACGGCCGGGGAAAGGTAAACGGAGTCTTTCTGCTGCCCGTAATGGACCTTGACCTGCCCAGTGAGGTAAGTCAGGGGCGAAAGCGCGCCTTGCTCGGCCGTGCCCAGGTCAATTTTGTCGCGGTTGGGGTCAAAGCTCTTTTCCTCGGTAATGGTCGGCAGCTCGCGCCGGTACAGGCTCTCCAGGCTGCGGGTTTCCACCACCTGATCGGGCGCGGCCTGCACGTAGCCCAGGCGATGGATCAAGGCATTGGCGGGAAACATGCCGATTTGGCCGGGGGTAGAATTGCTCCAGCGGGTCATGGGATGCCAGCCGCCAACTTCGGTAAAGGTGTAGTAGGGTTCCTCATCGTAGGTGGGCGCGGAAGGATGAAACCAGAAGAAGCCGTCCAGGCCGGTGAGTCCGCCGTAGGCCGCGATGAGCAGCGGGCCTTCGGTTTGGTACTTATTGGGCAGGTTCCAGCCGCTTTCGGTGATGAGGGTGGGCCGCCCGGCTACGTGCTTGATGTTGCTGGGAAGCCGGTCGGGATGCTTGAGGGCCGAGGGCGAGCCGTAGAAATGGCCCACCTCCACCCGCCAGCCATCGTTGGGGCCGGTATGCTCGGGCCCAAAGTAGCGGTTGGTGGCGATGACGTCGGCCCCGGCATTGGACCAGCGCTCCAGGTCGAGCAGGCGGCCGGGGTTGGCGGTCTTCCAGTTGTTGGCGTTGATAAGCTGCCGACAGCCCAGCTCGTGGCGGTAGTAGGCAGTGATTTCGTCGTAGAAGCTGCGTTGTTTGTATGCGTAAAATTCGACCTGATCGCGCAGGCGCAAGGCGTTTTCTTCCGTGTGGGGCTGGGTGTAGAGATAAAACCCGTAGAGCCCCAGCTTGCCAGCCTTCCAATCGTCCCCCTCCACGCTCGCGGCGGCTCCCCAATGCTGCCGGGCGGCGGCCAGGGAGCCGTATTTACCCTGCACCCAAGCGGTAAACTGCGTTGCGATCAAAGCCTTTAACTCGGGCTTGAGGCTATTCATGGTCCAGAAAAAGACCCCGTCTTCATTCTGAATCTGGATGAGGCCCACCGCTGGTTCGTCCTTGAGGGCGACCCCGGTATAATCGTTGGGAGTGGTGTAGAGGTAGCGCACCCAGTTTTTGTAGGCCTCCTGCATGCGCTCGTGAAAGTACATCACGCCCCAGAGGCCATCCTCGCCGCTGTAGCCGTCGATGCCCCAATCCTCCGGGACCCAGCCGCCCATGTGGCCGTTGTGGGGCCAGAAGGGAGAGATGACGCTATAAATGCCTTCCTTTTTGAAGGCGGCCACGCTGCGCCAGATGGCTTCGACCTCGGCGGTATCGACCGCCATGATGTCGGTGCCTTTGCCAGGGGGATTGATGCTGCCGTGGAAGCGCACCATATTTACGCCCATGCGGGCGAGGAAGCGAGCAAAGCGGGCGAGTTCTTCGTCGGAGAAGTTTTTGGCGTTGTTGGCCCCGTTAGAGGGCCAGAAGCGGATTTCCTCACCCGTGCCGTGGACGAAGTGCTCGCCATCGGGCGAGAGGCGAATGAAGCCGTGTTCGCCCGCGTAGGCTTCGTTGAGGAAGCGCAGGTCGAGGGCCCCGCCGTCGAGGGGGCGCTCGTTGGGGTACTGGAAGGTCCACCAATCAGGGCCGGGCGTCTGGGCCAGCGCAGTAGACAGCAGGCAGGCAGTGAAGAAGAGCAATCGGAGCATGGGGTAGCGATTAGGATCCAGGGAAAATGATTTTCCCAAAACCTACGCTTTTTGGCCGAAGCGGCCGTTCGGGGCTGTCTGGTAAGGGCTGGTGCTTCCTTGCCCCCAAGGCTTCTTTTCTCCCTTGCCCTATTGCATCTTCCCCAGAAACCCGGACCTTTGCAGTTGCTCATCTGCAAAGCTCCCTTAAACAACGCAGGCAGGGCAAAAGCAGGGGTTTTGACAGCCCTGCCAGCGTGCGTCTATATTCTACCCTCTACCCTCTACCCTCTATCCTCTTTTCTCTATCCTCTATCCTCTTTTCTCTATCCTCTATCCTCTTTTCTCTATCCTCTATCCTCTATCCCATGCATATCGCCGTACTCTGTGACCCCTGTAACTTCCACACCCAGAAATGGACCAAGGGCCTGCTGGCTACGGGGGTGAAGGTGACGGTGTTTAGTTTTTGGGAGGGAGAATTGCCCGGGGCAGAATGCGTGCGTATTGCGCCCGCCTACGCTCCGGGGGGGCGCATCACCTACGCCAGTTACTTGCAGAGCGGTGAGCGCCTCGCCCGCGAGCTTAAGGCCCGTCAGGTCGACCTGCTCAACCCGATCAACATCACGCCCTTCGGCGTGTGGGGCCACCGCAGTGGTTTTCGCCCCCTGGTCAACGTGGCCATGGGCGCCGACATTCTCGAGTATCCACCAGAGCAGGACCAGCTCGCTTTCCCCGAAGCCCGCCTTTGGGAGAGCAACAATCCCAAGTCGCCCATGGGCCTGCGCAAGCTCGTCCTCGACCGCAAGTGGGCCTTTTTCCGGCGGCAGGTGCAGGCGGCGCTCGACGCTTCTGACCTCATCACCGGCGACAACCGCGTGCTCACCCAGGCGATGCAGCAGTGGTTTGGGGTGCCCAAAAAGAAGGTAAAGCTCCACCGCTGGGGCATCGAACCCGAGCTGTTCGAGACCAGCGAAGATGAGCGCAGGGCCCTGCGGCAGCAGTACGGTGTGCGCGACTGGCAGCGGGTGGTGCTCAGCCCCCGCGGCATGAAGCCCATTTATCAGGGCGACCGCATCCTGGAGGCCTTCTCGCTGCTGCTCAAGGCGGGCGTGCGTGACCTCAAGTTCATCATGCTCTCGGCGGGCTATGACATCCCGCCCGAAGTCGACACCCGGGCCCGCACCTTGGCCAGCCAATTCGAAAACTTTTATTACGTGCCCGGGCTGCTGCCCCGCGAAGCGGTGATCAAGCTCTGGACCCTCACCGATGCCTTCGTCAATGCGCCGGTCTACGACGGCTTTTCCAACGCCCTGAGCGAGGGCCGCTACGTGGGGGCGATTCCTTTTTACAACGACATTCCCGCCCACCGCGAAGTGATGCGCGACGGGCAGAATGGCCGCCTGGTCGATCCTTTTACCCCCGAACTGCTCGCCGACACCCTGCGCGAGACCATGGAAAACTACGATTCGTGGCATGAACGCTTCGCCGCCAATAACCGGGCGTGGATTCTCCAAAACGCTCACCTGGAGACCAACATGCAGCGCTTTGTGCGGGCGTGTGAGCAGGTCTTGAAGAAGCACCGTTAGCAGCATGGGCGTGCGGGCGCTATTTCACCCCCTTGCCCGGAAAGGCTCAATAAGCCCCGCAAGAAATCGTTGGTCAGAAAAGCGTTTGGGTGCCGTTCCTGGACGCGCAGTGTTTTCTCCCATGTCACGATTTTCTCTATTTTTTGGCCTTTTCCTGCTAGGTGGGCTGGCGATAGGCTGGCAGCCACAGCCGGAAGATATTCGCACGGTCATGCTCCGTGAGGTCAACGCTTTGCGGGCGGCGGGCTGTCGCTGCGGTTTGCAGCGCATGCGCCCGGCGCCACCCTTGACCTGGAACGACCAGCTGGCCCAGGCCGCTTCGGCCCATGCCGAGGACCTGCAGCAACGCAACCGCATGGGCCATACCGGCTCCGATGGCAGTACCGTGAGCGAACGCGCCCGCCGCGTCGGCTACCGCTGGTCACTTGTGGGAGAAAATGTCGCCTGGAATTACCCTTCGCCCGAAGCGGTGGTGCAGGGCTGGAAGGAAAGCCCCGGCCACTGCCGCAACCTCATGAACCCGGGTTTCCGGGAAATGGGCGCAGCTGAAGCCGGGGCGTATACCGTGCAGGTGCTGGGGCGGGCTTACTGAGGCCCTTCATGGTGCTACTGCGGGACGGCAATGGCGTCGTTGACCTCCTCCTTTTACAAATTGGGGTCGGGACAGTCTTGCAGGAAAGACCTGGTTGTGCGTAGGGAGGGCTTATTGCGCGCGGAAACCCAGGGCTTCGAGTTCGTCGGCGAAGCGCGGCTCGGCGATGACGGTCAGGCTGCGGCCATTGGGGCAGGTGCAGGCCATGCAGAAGGCGATTTCCTCATCGGGAATAGGGCTGCGCTCAATGGACAGCACCCGGACGCCTTCTTCCTGCTTGAGGTATGCCGTCACGGCTGCTTCATAGGTAGGATAGTCCTCTGAGGCCACGTATTCCATCCAAGGATCGGCGCATTGGGTTTCGGCGTAGACAAAGGCCTGCTCCGGTTCGCAACGGATGGCTTCACAGCCGGTAGCGGCGAAGAGCAAGAGGCCCAAAAGGGACAGAGAAACGAAAAAATGCCGGGTGGTTTTCATGATGGTTAAGTATTTTCTTGGGAGACGCGGGCAGCCGGTGCAGCGCTGCATATTCCCCCCAGAAATCTAAATTTGTGTAGACTGAGTGAATAAGCGTGTGACTGGGTTTGACTATCCTGCTAATGCACAAAGAATCCCGCCGCCGCCAGCGGCAGTTCCTCCCCTGAAGGGGCAATGGCCACGTAGATATGCCCATTGAGGCATTCGCAGCTCGCGCAGGGCAGGGCAATGCCAGACGGGATATCCTTTACTTGGTAGAAGGTGATGTGCAGATCTTTGAGGTAAGCCGCGATGGCAGCGGCCTCATCGGGGAAGTCCGCTCGGTAAGGTATTCAGGGATCGTCGCAGAGGGTGCCGGAGGCCCGGTATCCGACTCGGTCCAGCCAGGGTTGACAACCGGCAGTGAACAGAAGCAAGGGAAGTGGCCAAAGGATCAGACGCATGCGGTAAAGCTTCTTCCACTGGACGAGACGGGCGGAAAGAATGCTGCGCGGCTCTGACTCATTCTCCCCCAATTTCCTCTAGCTGCTTCAGGTCATAGACATAGCCCTCGCGGGCGAGGTGGGTGTTGGGGAAAATGCTGCGGGCCTCGTCGAGGAAAGGGGTGAGGTCGCGGTAACGGGCGGAGTAATGGCCGAGGATGAGCTGCTTGGCCTGGGCCAGGTTGGCGATGGTGGCGGCTTCTTTGGCGGTGCTGTGATAGGTTTCCTTGGCCCTGGCTTGCAGGTGCTGGAGAAACGTGGCCTCGTGGTACAGCAGGTGGCTGTCCCGCACATGCTCCACCAAGGGCTCGGTGTAGGCGGTGTCGGAGCAGTAGGAAAAGGAAAAAGGCGGCTCAGGGTCTTCCAGCACCTGATCGGGATGGACTTCGCGGCCGTCTTCGAGGGTGATGACATTGCCCTGCTTGAGCAGCCGGAAGTATTGGTTGGGGACTTCGAGGGCCTTAGCCTTGTAGAAATCGAACTTCGGGGGCTTATTCACCTCCAAAAAGCGAAAGCCCCGGCAATAGATGCGGTGGACCAGGGGCAACAGGCGCACTTCGTAACGGTCACGGCTATAAATCACCTGCCCCGGCTCAAAGTCCTCGGTCGGAATGAGTTCCAGCGGGTACTTGAGGTAGCTGTGGGTGATTTCGAAGAAGTTGTCCAGCAGTTGTCGTAAGCCTGCCGGCCCGTAAAGATAGAGCGGATCGGTGCGCTCGTAGAGGCTAAGGGTAGTGAGCAGGCCCGGCAGGCCGAGGAGGTGGTCGCCGTGGAGATGGGAGATGAAGATGGCGTCGAGGCGGGAGAATTTGACCTTTTGCTTGATCAGCTGCATCTGCGTGCCTTCGCCGCAGTCCACAAGGTGGTGGCGGTCGTTGATGGTCACGACCTGGGCAGAAGGCAAGCGGGAGGTGGTAGGAATGGCGGCGCTGGTGCCAATTACACGAACTTGAAACACAAGGAAAGGAGCATGGTGCCACCCGAAGGTGGCGTGAAAAAGAAAGAAAATCGGCCCCCGCGCCTTAGGCGAAGGGCAGCTATCCCGGCTGCAAATACCGGGCCCAGCTTCTAGTGCTTGCGAAGGAAAGTAATTACCTAATTTTAAACGCAGCTATTTTTTCGT
>CAZIVQ010000216.1:0-6644 GCA_964542415.1 uncultured Bacteroidia bacterium
TATATTTGCACCTTCAATATTCTACCCTATATCGTTTGGTTTTAATCTCCCTCTCAGAGGGGCCTTATGCGCATCAGGATTGGCACACGAGCAAGTAAACTAGCCCTTTGGCAAGCCCGTCATGTACAGGCCTTGCTGGCAGGGGACGGGGTTGAGAGCGATTTGGTAGAAGTAACCACGACCGGCGATGTGGTGCAAGACCGGCCCCTGCATCAGGTAAAAGCGGTGGGCATCTTTACCAAAGCCCTGGACGATGCCTTGCTTGAAGGCCGGGCCGACATCGCGGTACACAGTGCCAAGGACCTGCCTTCGACCCTGGTCGATGGCCTCGACCTGCTGGCCTTGCTCAAGCGGGAAGACCCGCGTGATGTCTTGCTGGCGATGGGTCCCGAGGTCAACCTGGAAAATTTCTCCCGCACCTGGATCATCGGCACTTCTTCGGTACGCCGGGCTGCCTTTTTGCGGCATTATTTCCAGCACCTCGACATTCGGGACATCCGTGGCAACGTGGACACCCGGGTGGCCAAACTCGCCGCCGGAGATTACGACGGCATCGTACTGGCCATGGCCGGGGTGAAGCGCATGGGCCTGCAGCAATATATTGTGCAAAAGCTCAACCCGGCCACTTTTACCCCTGCGGTAGGCCAAGGGGCCATCGCGGTGGTGGGCCGGAGGGGAGCGCCCCAGCGCGAAGCTTTGCGACAGCGGCTCAATCACCGCATGACGGAGATAGCGGTGACGGCCGAGCGGGCGTTCTTGCGAAAATTAGGGGGGGGGTGTAGCATCCCTGCCTTTGGCTTGGCCACGGTCGTCGGCGAAACGGTGAGCCTGACCGCAGGCCTTGCGACAGAAAGTGGCAGCCACCTGCAACGTTACACCTTCGAAGGCCCCGTGGCCGAGGCCGCAGCGATCGGCGCTCGCCTCGGGCAGCAAGTGCTCGATCAGGTGGAGGCCTGAGACGGACCCTTTCCTAATGTTTACCCCCAACCTTCAATCAGCCTCATCACCTCGCTTCTCCCTTTGCTTCTCTCCCCCCACCAATAAATCCATTTACCCTTCAAAGACGCATCTCGTTGGCAGCTGGTCAGCACCGCCGCAAGATGCTTTGCATAGTTAGCCTTACCCTTCCGACCAAGCTGAGTCATTGCTTCCTTTTAGCAACCAGCCAACGGGCCCCAGCAAGGATAAGGCCTTTCATACAGCTACTTCAACAGTATGAGCGAACAAACAGCCTACATTCCGGTCAAGAGCATCCTGATTTCTCAGCCAGCTCCCGCTGACAATGAGTCTCCTTACCGCCGCCTGGTGGAGAGGTGGCAAATAAAAGTAGATTTTCGAAAATTCATTCAGGTCGAAGGGGTTTCGCTCAATGAATTCCGCAAGCAAGGCATCAGTCCCCTGGATTTTTCCGGGGTGATTTTCACCAGCAAGGTAGCGGTAGACAACTTCTTCCGGCTGATCAACGAGATGCGGATCGAGATGCCCCCCGAAACCAAGTATTTTTGTGTGGGAGAGACCACGTCGAAGTACTTGCAGAAATACATCGTCATCCGCAAGCGGAAGTTGTTTGTGGGTGAGCGGACCGCCATGGACCTCGCGCCTTTTGTGAAGAAGCACAAGAAAGAAAAATTTCTCTTTCCTTGCAGCGATGTACACCGCCGGGAATTGCCGGGCTACATGCGCGAGCAGGGCATAGACATTACCGAGTCGGTCATTTACCGTACGGTACACAGTGACCTGTCGGACCTGGAGGACATTTTCTACGACATGATCTGCTTCTATTCCCCTTCGGGAATCCAGTCGCTGTATGCCAATTTCCCCAACTTCAAGCAAAACAATACCCGCATCGCTGTTTTTGGGCCGACCACGGCCAAGGAGGCCGAGCAGGCCGGGCTCCGCATCGACGTACAGGCCCCCATGCCCAACGTCCCTTCGATGACCGCAGCGATCGAAAAATATTTGAAAGAAAATGGGCAGGAATCGTAACCAATTTTGGGGTTGGTATTATGACAAAAAACCTTGATCAGAGAAGTTGAGGCAAGGTTAGGGTGAATGGACCCACGGTTGTCCCATAGAGCAGAGTCAAGGGGCTATTTGGATTGAATGCGCAAAATCTTCATTTTTAGCCCACCTTATCTCTACATTAGCTTCACTATGAGAACCCTTACGCTAGCTTTGTTCCTGGCTGTGGTATGCTGCACCTCCGCCTCCGCGCAGGTATTTTTCCAGAATACCATGTACAATCACAGCCGATTTTTGTACAACCCTGCTGCTGCGGGGATAAAACAGGTGCCGACGGAGAGTGATGGCCTTAACCTGACCCTGCTGGGCCGTCAGCAATGGCTAGGCATCGACGGCGCCCCGCGTATGTCGGCGTTGAGTGTGCAATCGGCCCTTTCGGAGGAGCTGCGAAGCGGGGTGGGGGCATCGGTTATACTAGATGAACTGGGGCCGCTTAGGACGGTGGGGGTGAATGTCTCCTACGCCTTCTATTTGCCCATTGGCAATAACGGTGCTCAGCTAAACTTTGGCGTATCGGGGGGCTTCCTGCAAAAGAGCCTCAGCAGTAACTGGGTCTACGACCGTGACCTCAACGGCGAAGATCCAACCATTGTCGATGCGCCGACCAGCGACATTGTCCCAAGTTTAGGGGCAGGAATATATTTTTCCGGTCCTGGCAACCGTTATTACATTGGAATTTCGGGGCAAGACCTCCTGGAGCCGAGCATCGAAGGGTTGCTTTCTCAACAATCCATTGGGGATGACTCAAAAGTGGCACGATCTTTCTTTCTATTGGGTGGCTACCGGTTTGACTTGCCCAATGACATGTCCTTGGAGCCCACGGTAATGGCCCGGACGGAAGGGTTGTTCCCGCCGCAGGTAGACCTCAACCTATATTGGCGCTACAGCCCCATCACGATTGGGGCGGGTTATCGCTTCTTTAACGACTCGTTCTCAGGCATGCTAGGATTCAATATTTCGCAAAATGCATTTTTGGGATACTCTTATGATTATACCCTGAGTGCCCTGAATTTTGCGGGGGATGTCTCAACGCATGAACTGATTCTTTCTTATACGTTTCCCAGTTCGAAAAAGAACCCGGGCAGAAATGTTGATATTTTGGATAATCCAGACAAGTTTTAAGGGCCTTAGCCCCTACGATGAGCTAGCTCTCAGGCTTTCAGGGTGTTAAAAAATGGCGCTAATTACTTTTTAAAGATTCAATAATCTTCCTAGTATAGCGTATCAATTAATACTCCGCCGGACTACTCACCATTTTTTCGCGCCACCAAACTCAGAATGTCTATCGAAACACTTCTTTACCCGCTTAGTCATTCGACCGAACTACGTACTTATTGAAATTTAGCGCAGATATGAAAAAGGTATTTTTTCTGTTAGCCGCCTTGGCTATGGTCGGCTACGGCTGTGGCATCTTTGGCGGCAAAGGCACAGGCCATCATGGTGAGCTGACCGGGGTGCAAGACCGGCCTACCTGGGACCAGTATCAGCCGATGGGCATGGTCTACATCCCGCCGGGAAGCTTCCACATGGGTCAAAGCGATCAGGACGTTCCCTATTCGCAGATTGCCCACAACCGGCAGATCACCATCAGTGCATTCTTCATGGATGAAACCGAGGTCTCGAACAACGAGTACCGGCAGTTTCTCTACGGTCCTACCGAAAATGAGAATGCCAATGAAGGCAACGAGGGCATCGAAGGAAAGGTGCGCCAAGACTTCTTCGACGAAGTTTTGATGCCAGACACCAACGCCTGGTCCCGGGACTTTGTCTACTCTTACAACGAGCCGCTGGTAGAAAACTACTTCTGGCACCCGGCTTTCGACAACTATCCCGTGGTAGGGGTCAACTGGTACGCTGCGCAGGAATTCTGCAAATGGCGCACTGACCACCTCAACATCTATCGCGAGGAAAGAGAGCTGGCCAAGATGCCGCGCTTCCGTTTGCCTACCGAAGCCGAGTGGGAATACGGTGCCCGGGGGGGCTACGAGCACAAGCTCTATCCTTGGGAAGGGCCTTATCTGCGCAACTCCAAAGGTTGTTTCCTGGCTAACTTTAAGCCGGGCCGAGGGGACTACATCGCTGACAACTTCGAATACACCGCGCCGGTAGACGCCTATTTCCCCAACGACTATGGCCTCTACAACATGCCTGGCAACGCCGCCGAATGGTGCGAAGACGACTTCGAAGAAACCGGCTACGCCTACGCCCACGACCTAAACCCGGTCTACCATAACCCCAAGTACAGCGAGGAAGAGCGTGACCCGCTCAACCCCAACCACAACCAGGCCATTCGTAAGGTGATTCGTGGGGGCTCTTGGAAGGACATTGGCTATTTCCTTTCTTGCGGTACCCGCTCTTACGAGTACGCCGACACCACGGCTTCTTACATTGGCTTCCGCTGCGTGGTGACGGTCATTGGTCGCTCTGGTGCGGTAGGAGGCTTCTAATCCATACCCTCCTCACGCGCGCTGTTCCCTCCTTTCTCTTATGGCGGAAAACAGTTTCCGCGCCGATAACCTGATGTTGCTCTGTCACAGAGAGCACCCTGTTATCTTTCATCCAAAAAATTAATCATCAGGCACCTAAAAAGTTAAAACTAAGGAAAATTTCAAATGGCAAAGAAAAAAGGCTTTCTGAAGTCCCGCACCGGGAAAGTGGTCATGAACTTCATCTATGGGGCTGGGGCTGCTGTGGTAATCATCGGCGCTCTGTTCAAAATCCTGCACTGGGATGGCGCCAACGAAATGTTGATCATCGGTATGGGCGTAGAAGCAGGGGTATTTTTGCTTTCTGCTTTTGATCCTCCCGCAGACGACTATGAGTGGGATCGCGTTTACCCGGAGTTGGGAGACCCTGACTACGTGGCCGATCGGCCCGCCCTCGATACTTCCTGGACCAATGAGATGTCCAAACTCGATGGCTCGGTATTTACGCAGCTAAGTGGAACCTTGGCTGGACTCAACGATAATGTGGGCAAGCTCTCAGGCGTGGCCGATGCGGCCGGCGCTACCGATGAGTATGCCTCCAGAATCAAAGAAGCTACCTCAAAGATCGATTCCCTCAACCAAAGCTACGGCGTAGCGGTGGATTCCATGTCTGGCTTTGCCAACGCGGCTACCGATGCCCAAGCTTACCATGAGCAAGTGCAGGCCATCACCAAAAACCTCAGCTCGCTCAACTCGATCTACGAACTTGAACTGCAGGACGCCAAGACGCACCTCAAGTCGCTCAACGATTTCTACGGCAGCATGACCGAAGCCATGTCCAGCATGGCCGAAGCCAGCAACGATGCCAAAGCCTACAAAGACGGCATGGCTGAACTGAACCGTAACCTCCAGAAGCTCAACAGCGTGTACGGCAACATGCTTTCTGCCATGGCAGGAGGTACTCGCTAAGCACAGCTGGGAAACTCCCTCCTGCTTTTTTGATAGGAGGGCGTAACCTTTGCTTTCTTGCATATTATGAACTCAAAGAAAGGAAAACAATAAGTTATGGCTTCTGGAAAAATGTCACCACGGCAGAAGATGATCAACATGATGTACCTCGTGTTGCTCGCCCTTCTTGCCCTCAACGTAAGTGCCGAGATCCTCGATGCATTCGAGAATATCCGGCAGAAACTCGCGACCTCGGCTGGGGAGGCTAAGTCCACCTCGGTAGAGTTCGTCAACAACATGAAAGCGGAGATCAAAGAGGAGATGGAAAATGAGAACAAGATGACCAACAAAGGCCTGATCGATACCCTTGATCAGGTTAGCGGTCAAACCTCAGACATGATCGAGGTCATCAATGGACACATCAATACCCTCCGAGATTCGCTCGGGAAAATCGACCCGGAAACCGGCGAGCTGGAAGCGAAAGGTGAGACGGAAAAAAACCTCCAGTATTGGCTCGGCCAAGGGAAACAACAGGAGGCGAATGATGGACGAGGATCGGGAGAAGCCTACAAACTGCGCGAGCAGTACGAGGGCTACATCGACTTCTTGACCAATATCTACAATTCCCAGGTGAAAGACCCTTCACAGCGTCTGAATGCCGAAGAATATAAACCCAAAGATCCTCCTTCTGATGGGGGATCAAGCAAGTCTTGGGAGCGCTACACCTTTGATGCCCCTTTGATTGCTAACCTTGCGACCCTTGAGGCCATCAAGCTTGACATCTACGGGGTGGAGAAGCAATTGCTCGACCTGCTCAACACCCGCCTCGGGGTGGCTACCTTCAAAGTGGACTCGGTCGTGGCCATTAATGCGCCGATCTCGACCATCGTGCCGGCGGGGCTGCAATTCCAGACCCAGCTCTTTGTAGCGATGTCCTCCAGTCAGATCACTCCCGTATTTTCAAGTAGTAGCGGATCAATCGAAAAGCAGGGTACGGGTGCCCTGCTAACCATTCCGGCCAGCGGTGGGGTGATTCCCAATGGAAAAAACGAAGGAAAGCAGTCTTACACGGCCACCATTCAGGTGCCCAAGGCTACTGGGGGGGTTCAGACCCTTACGGTGAGTGAAGAGTTTACGGTGCGCAAGCCTGAAATCGTGATCACTTCTGCGGCTGTGCAAAACCTCTACCGCAGCTGTGGGAACGACATCAACATTGACGTACCTGCTTTGGGGGACATGTACAGCCCC
>CAZIVQ010000217.1:0-6609 GCA_964542415.1 uncultured Bacteroidia bacterium
CAAATAGGCTTGAGTTATTCGTTGTGAGGGTAGTTTGGTCCAGGATTCCGGGAACCGGAGATAAACAGGATTTTCCCATGAGCAGCAAGGGCTTGAAAGCCCTCGCGGCTCATATTTTCTGCGGATTTGCCATCCGTGCGAGCGAGATCCACTCTGTAAGGGGAGCACCCTACCCTTCCTTAGTAGGTTTTTTTGTCGGATAGGTAGCCTTTTCCCAAAAAAAGGCAACAAACGGTAACTTTCAACCGCGCTTATTGGTTCAACCATCTAAACACTATCCTTCATTTTAACCACAAAAATCACTTCTTACTATGGCATTTACCCTCCCCGACCTCCCATACGCCCATAACGCCCTCGAACCTTCCATCGACGCCAAAACCATGGAAGTTCACCACGGCAAGCACCACGCCGGCTATACCTCTAAGCTCAACGCCGCCATCGAAGGCACCCCCCTCGACGGCAAGTCGATCGAAGACATCCTGGCCAACGTTTCCAAGCATAGTACCGGCGTCCGCAACAATGGCGGGGGCTTTTACAACCACTCCCTCTTCTGGGAAATCATGGGCCCCAATGGCGGGGGCAACCCTTCTGGCGAACTCGCTGCCGCTATCGACAAGGCTTTCGGCTCTTTTGAAAAATTCAAAGAGGCCTTTACCACTGCCGCTACCGGGCAGTTTGGCTCCGGCTGGGCCTGGCTGATCAAGCAAGCCGATGGCTCCCTGGCCGTCACTTCTACCCCCAACCAAGACAACCCCCTGATGGACGTAGCCGATAAAAAAGGCACCCCCATTCTGGGCCTCGACGTCTGGGAGCACGCTTATTACCTGCACTACCAAAACCGCCGTCCCGCGTACGTGGAGAATTTCTTCAACGTCATCAACTGGGACAAGGTGGCGGAGCATTATAGCAAAGCGTAGGGCCAGGCCCTATACTGCCGGGATGGTTCCCGGCGAACTGAAACCCATCCGGGCTGCTTCTTTTCAGAGGCAGTCCGGTTTTGTTTGCAGGTAAAGGAAGAGGGGAAGGCCGGGAAAGGGCCTCATTTCTTCACTTTGAGCACTTTGCCGTAGAGGGGGCAGCTTTTACAAGCTTTGCCCTTTTTCTTCCATTTTTTGCAGCACTTCTTCTTTGCCATAAGTATCGGGGCTTGGGGCGATCATGCGTGCTGCAAGTTAATTAGAATTAGTCTAAATAAACAAAGAAAATTTGCCCGAAACTTCCCTGCCTCCCCTGATTTTTTTGAGGGAGGTAGGTGACAGAGGTCATTGGGTCCAGAAAAAATGGTGTTAACGAAAGGCAAACCCATTGGGGATGATCCCGACGCGAAATTCTTCCCGCTTCTCTCCGGAAGGGCGATAGCGCAATACGAGGCCGCGCTGTACATAGTCGACGGCATCGGCAAGGTAGAGGTCGCCATTGGCGGGATCGACGCCCAAGCCATAGAAGAGGCCGCCATCCTCAGCAATGAGGGGGGTGGCTGGCAGGGCATCGGCTTCGACGGACATGGCAAATACGCCCTGGTTGAGGTAGTAAAGGGTATCTCCGGCGGGATTGAGGGCTAGGCGGGAAGGGCTTTCTCCGGCGGGAAAGCGCAGGCTGTCCACCACTTGGCGCGCCACCGGGTCGATGCGGTAGAGGCGGCCGGGCACGCTGTCTTGCAGGTTGCCTCCACAGGCCAGCCAGAGCAGGCCCGCTCCATCTTCCAGCAGTTGGCCACCGCCGGGGCCTACCGGCAAGCTGTCCACCAAGGCATCGGTCTGTGGGTCGATGAGGTAGAGGAACGAACGCCGGAGGTTGCTGACGTAGACCCGGCCCTGGGCCAGCAGCAGTTGCTCGGTCCAGCCTGGCAGGGCGATTTCACCGGTTTTTTGGCCTTGAGCCAAATCGATCACCGAAATGGCATCGGCATAGAGGTCGCTGACATAGGCTTTGCCGCCAGGTAAACCCAGAAAGTAACGAGGCGACACCAGCCCGCTGATCGTCTCCAAAGCGCGCAGCGAGTCGGGCTCAATCACCTCGACCTTACCTGAATTGTTGACGACCAGGTAGGCGCGGCCATTGAAGAAGGTGAGGGATTGGAGCACATCGCCGAGGGCCCGGCCATTGACGCGCGCAAAGACACCGCTTTGGAGGCTTTGGCTCAGCGGGTCGTAGAGGTCCAGGGAGGCATTGCCGGTCTGGAAATTGCCCTCATTCAGAATGAATACGCTCCCGCTGCCCGTTTGGACCGGCGGGCTGGGCGGGGGGTCGGGTTCACAAGCAAGCAGCCCGAGGCAGAGCAGGAGCAGAAAAGGGAATAAGCGAGGCATGGGAAAGGAGCTAAAAGCGAGGATCAGGGTTCGATGAGCAACTTACGGGCGGGGGCCCCGGGCAAAGCCAGGAGGTAGACCCCGGCGCTGAGGGTGGGGAGTGTCCACGAAAGGGTCTGCTGACCCGCAGAGACGGTTTGCTGGGCAACCCGGCGGCCCTGCGGGTCATATAAGGCCAGCTCCAAGGCGGCAGGGGCCGGGGAGGTCCAGTTGAGTTGGAGGGCTTGACCCCGGTGCAGGGGCTGGGGCGAGAGTTGCAACCCCGCCAAGGCTTCTGGCTCCAGGGAAACCTGCACCTGGCTGAGGGTGGCGCGGTCATAGCCATCGCCTTCGCCGCCGTGGTAGGCCGCTTGCGCAGGCAAAAAGCAGGGAAATAGGGCCAAGGTGGCCAGGAAAAGAGAAAACCGGCAGAAACGCTTCATAAGATTGTTTTGTCAAAGGTAGCAACCCTGGCAACCCGCCTCAAGGACTACCGGAAAATTCTCTTGCCGCTTTACATTTTGAAAAGCCACCCCCTGCTGTTAGCTTGCGCCGATATTGGCCTTTAGCCCTCCATACACGCTTCATGTAAAGTCACCTCCATGCTGAATTTTCCCCTCAAGCACATCCCTGCCCGCGACGAGAAGCCGCGCCAAAATGGCCTGACCATGATCATGGACAAAGGCTTGAGCATCCGCGAAGTCGAGGATTTCCTCAGTGTCGCCATTGACTATGTCGACATCGTAAAGCTGGGCTGGGCCACTTCTGCCGTCACCCCTAACCTCAGCGAAAAGCTCAATGTCTACCGCAAGCATGGCGTCCCCGTGTACTTTGGGGGCACGCTGCTCGAAGCTTTTTACATCCGCGGGCAGCTCGATGACTACCGGCGCATGCTGGAAAAGTACGAGGTAAAACACCTGGAAGTCTCCGATGGCTCTATCGACATCAGCGAGAAAGACAAG
This sequence comes from uncultured Bacteroidia bacterium, assembly GCA_964542415.1. Lineage (GTDB taxonomy): Bacteria > Bacteroidota > Bacteroidia > J057 > J057 > CAZIVQ01. The sequence continues at coordinate 3,251 of CAZIVQ010000217.1, forward strand.
TGCGACCTCATCACCACCTTGGCCAAAGATTTTACGGTCCTTTCTGAGGTGGGGAGCAAAAGCACCCAAAAAATCATCGCCCCCTATGTCTGGGTGGAAATGATGCAGCGCGAACTCAACGCCGGGTCGTGGAAGGTCATCGCCGAGGCCCGCGAATCAGGCACCGTGGGCATGTTTCGCGCCGATGGCGAGGTCCGCTCCGACCTGATCGAGGAGATTCTCCACTACGTGCCGGGCGACAAGATCATGTGGGAGGCCCCCCAAAAGAGCCAGCAGGTCTGGTTCATCAAGCTCCTCGGTACCAACGTTAACCTCGGCAACATCTCCCCCAACGAGACCATCCCCCTCGAAACCCTCCGCCTCGGCCTGCGCGGCGACACTTTCTTCACCTTCCTCGACGAATCCCTACAGCCCCAAATGGAGGAGTGAGTCAGTTTTCAGTGAGCAGTTTTCAGTTTTCAGGGGTTGACTTCTGACACCTAATACCCGATTCTTGCTACTTGTTCCCTGATTCTTTCATCTTTTCCGGCAAAGGCATGACGGTCCCACAATTGTCGCAGGTGCGGAGTTCCTTCGAAGCATAGAACTTGTGGAAGATGCCCTGCATCTGGGTCATGATGTTTTCGAGGGTAAAATACTCCTCGTAGAGCTGGTGGTTGCAGTTGAGACAAAACCACATCAGGCCGTCCCGCATTTCTGGGTCACGCTTGCGCTCGATGACGAGGCCAATGCTCCCGGCGCTGCGCTGTGGCGAGTGAGGGACCTTGGGCGGCAGGAGAAAAATCTCGCCCTCAGCAATAGGCACGTCTACGGCTTTGCCTTCCTCCTGAATCTTGAGGTTCATGTCCCCTTCGAGCATGTAGAAAAACTCTTCGGTTTCATTGTAGTGGTAGTCGGTGCGTTGATTGGGGCCGCCTACGACCATAATGATGAAGTCGTCGGTGCCTTCGTACACCACCTTGTTGCCTACCGGCGGCTTGAGCAGGTGGCGGTGGTCGTCGATCCATTGCTGGAAGTTGAATTTGGGGTAGGTTGGCATGGGTTGAGAGATGAGAGATGAGAGGTGAGAGATGAGAGATGAGATGGGCGACAGAGAGATAAAACGTTCTTCCCGCCCTTCCACGCCCTGCTTGGTTTTTTCCTTGGCGAACTTTGCGAAACCTCCGCGACCCCCGCGGTAAAAAAATCAAGATCTCCATCAAGCCTAGGTTTTTAAATCCAAGAAAACAGAAACCCTAGTGAAATGCAACCACCCTACTCCGTGATTGTTGTTTGTCCCCGGATCGAACCTACGAGAACCACTGATGTAAGATTTTAGGAGAATGGCCCTAAAAAATTAACCGCTTGGAATAAATAAGCCGTAAAAGAGTGGAGAATCCGTAATTTAGCCTATGTAAGTAAAAAGAACCAACCGTCGACTTTTCCTTTTCTATACGGTTTCTCCTTTCTGCATAATTTAAATCATGGAAGTAATTCTCGACCTCATTATCCTGCTCTTCTGGACTGCTTTCTTCGTAGCTACTCTGTTTGGCGTGATCAATGAGTATCAGAAAAACCGCGCTAAGCCTGCTGACCTGCCCGCTTCCCCTTCACACCAACGTGAAGACGATGAACAAATCTACGCCGTAGGCCCCTAACGCGCCCTTTTCAGGCTTCTGAAACAACCACATGGCCCTTTCTCCTTACCGGGGAAAGGGCCATGTTCATTGGGCCGGGTACCGTTGCGGGTTATTGGATGCGCTTGATTTCTTCTTCCACGTAGCGGGAGAGGGCGATGTTGATGACGTCTTTGACGCGGATGCCCTTGGCAATGGCGATCTCGCGGGCGCGGTTGAGGACCTCGGTGGTGATCATGGTGCTGAAGCGGCTTTCTACTTCGTCGGGAATGAAAGGGTCGTCTGCTACCTCGCTGGGTTTGCGCTTCCAACGGGGCTTCTCGATAGGAATCACATCGTCGAAGGCATGGCTGTCGAGGGCTTCTTCGAGGGTATCGAGGAAGCTTTTGCGGCGGGGCTTGCTTTTGGCCTTGGCGCGTACTGGCTTTTCCCTGGGGGTTTCGTCCAGGCTCTTCTCGAGGTTTTCGAGAAAGCTTTTCTTGCCCCGGCGGGAACTCCCGCGGGATTTTCGCTGCTGGGGAATCACCTCTCCCAACACCTCGTCGTCGAAGGCATCTGCCAGGGTATCCAAAAATTTCTTTGCCATGCTGTCTAAAGAGATAGGGAGAGGAGAAGGAGAGAATAGTGGGCTACTGGCGTAGGTATGGCCAACATTTGGTTTGCTATTTGGCCAGGGAATCCAGCCCAGCAATTCTTTGGTCGCTCCGCAAAACGGCTGGCTAGACCGCCATTTCGGTCTGTACCCGGCGGCAAACTTCGTGGGTGAGGGTCAGGTAGTCCTCGGCCCCATTGCAGTGGGCGTCGTACGCAAAAATATGCTGCCCCATGCTCTGTGATTCCGCCAAAGCCACGTTGCCGCGGATTTTGGCTTCGAAGACCGCATCGCCATAATTCTCGACCGCGTGTTCCAGCACATCGCGATGGAGGACCTTGCGATAATCGAACTGGGTGATCACAATCCCGAGCAGCTCCAGCTCCTGGTTCATACGGGTTTTGACCGTCCGCAGGATGCGTACGAAGTCCGTCATTCCTTGCAGGGCCAAAAATTCGGGTTGCAGGGCAATGATCACAAACTCACTGGCCGTGAGGGCCGAGATGGTGAGCGTCCCGAGCGAAGGCGGGCAGTCGATCAGGATGAAGTCGTAGAGGTCTTTGACCGGGGCCAGGCTTTCTTGTAGGATAAATTCCTTCCCCACCTCAGGATTTTTCTCAAATCCAGCCAAGTGAACCGACGAAGGCACGATGTCGATCCCCCCCACGGTCTGAATCATCTTCTGCAGGTCGTCCTGAAAAGCCAGCACCTGGTAAATGGTCTGCTCCTGCTTTTTCATGCCCAGCGAAAAGGTCGCATTGGCTTGGGGGTCCATGTCGAGCACCAGTACCCGGTAGCCAAGGCGACTCAGGCCGGCGGCAAGGTTTACGGTGGTGGTGGTCTTTCCGACCCCGCCCTTGTGGTTGGCAATTGAAATGACACTCATAAATCAGGTCCGCTTGACGGTGGTTGATGCCTGCTGGCGAAAGAAATTGCACCAGAGAGAAAAACAAGCCCTAAAAAAGCACTTGACTCAAACTAATCAAAAGTAGGGAAAGCCACCCAGAATAAAAAGCCGCTTGGGTATTTTAGTCAGATAAAAGTCCTTACCTATCAATATTTTAACCCGCCTTGCTTCATGTGAGGGATGAAGGGAAATTTCTGTCTTGACCAGCCTTACCCGCCCGACGAAAAAACTGTAGTCAAATCCC
>CAZIVQ010000218.1:0-6603 GCA_964542415.1 uncultured Bacteroidia bacterium
AGCAAAAACTGGGTGCGCATGGCTGGTCTTATTTTTGAAGAACGGAATCGATGTAGGTCTGTGGATGCAGCAGTTCATCGGCCACGCGCTGGGCCAGCAGGTGAACGTGCTCGGGGTAGAAGCTCACGTAGAGGGTCAGGCCCCCCAGCAGCACCAGGGGCGCCAGCAGCATGATCTTTTGCTGAGGGGTCAATTCGGCCCAGCGGGCGATCGCCTCGTCATTGCCAGCTTCATCGGTTTGCCAGAAGGCCTGTGCCCAGATGCGTCCGACGATGACCAGGGTCAGGAAGCTTCCCAGCAGAAGGCCACCGACCAGGGCATAGTGCGAGGCACTGAGGGCCCCGAGCACCAGCGAGATCTTGGGCCAGAAACCCGAAAACGGGGGGGTGCCCGCCAGGGCGATGAGCGGCACGGCCATCAGCAGCGACAGCTTCGGGTGGGAGCGGTAGAGGCCTCCCATCTCGGGCAACTCCTCGCTTTGCTTGAGCAGGTAAATCAGCCCTGCCACAAAAAACACATTGGCCTTGACCAGCAGGTCGTGGACCAGGTAAGAAGTCATGCCTGCCAGCCCTTGGACATTGAAGACTGCTAGCCCCGCCAGCAGGAAACCAACGTGGCAGATGATCAGGAAGCCCAGGGCCCGGCGCAGCTGGGACTGCACCAGCGACCCGATCCCCCCACTGACGATGGTCAGCAGGGCGATCCAGCCCATCAGCTCGCTGATGAAGGCATCGCCGGTGAATACCAAGGTAAACACCCGTACGATCGCATAGACTCCTACTTTGGTGAGCAAGGCGCTGAAGACCGCCGAGACCGCAAAAGGCGGGGTGTGGTAGGAGTCTGGCAGCCAAAAATACAGCGGAAAAAGTGCCGACTTGATGCCGAAAGCCACAAAGAAAAACAGCGCACAGACCTGGACGATTTCCCGGTTCTCGAAGGTCGCCACCTGCCCGGCCAGGTCTGCCATATTCAGGCTCCCGAAAAGTCCATAAAGAATGCCCAGGCCCGTGAGGAAGAGGATTGAGGCGAGCATATTCAGCCCAAAGTAGCGCACCGCCCCTGCCAACTGCTTGCGCTCGTTGCCCAGGGAGATCAGCACGAAAGAGCTGATCATGATCACCTCGAACCACACGTAGAGGTTGAAGATGTCACCCGTCAAAAAGGCCCCACAGAGGCCCATAAGCAAAAAGTGAAGCACAGGAAAATAGCCAAAGGCCAAACGCTTTGGCCGGACCGTCGCGGCAGAGTACATCGACACTGCCAGCCCCACCAGGCTGGTGAGCAGCACCAGGGTGGCCGAAAAGGCATCGGCCACAAAGCTGATCCCGAAAGGCGCAGCCCAGTCGCCCCCCTGCATGACGAGGCTACCTTCGCCCCAAACCCGTACCAGCAGCCAGGTGGAGATACCGACATGCACCAGGCTCCCTGCGAGGCTGCCCCAGGCTTGCCAGCGGTCACGACGCCACCCAAAGAGCAGCAGCACCGCCAGCAGCGATTGACTCAATACCGGATAGATAACCAGGGAAGCATTCATGCGGCAGAATCGGTTGTTTCCACGTCCAGGCGGTCCATGTCATCGGTCCTCACGACTTTATAGACCCGCTTAAAAAGGATGATAGCAAAGGCCTGCAAGCCAAAACTGATCACGATAGCCGTTAGCACCAGGGCTTGCGGCACCGGATCGGCGGCGGCTTCGCTGAAGTGTTTGAGCGAGCTGGGGATAATGGGCGGCTTGCCCTTGACGATGCCCCCCATCAAGAAAATCAGCAGGTTGACCGCATTGCCCAGCAAGATCAGCCCGATGATGAGCTTGACCAGGCTTCGCCGTAAAATCAGGTAAAAGCCCCCTGCATAGAGCAATCCGATGGTGAGAGCGAGCAGGATTTCCATCAGTTTTGTTCTGAGATGGTAAACAAAATAGTGAGCGTTACCCCCACCACCACCAGGTACACCCCGGTATCGAAAAACAACGCCGTACCCACCAGCCCGATCACCGGGATCGGGTCCGCCGCCCAGAGGCCGGTCATGAAGGGCTGTCCCGACCATACCATAGGCAGCCAGCCGCTGCCCAGGGCCAGGAGCAAGCCCGCCGGCATCAGTACGCCCGGATGAAAACCCAGCATCCGCTCGGTTTGGTCTATCCCATTAGCTAGCATGTGCAGCACGAAGGCCGTGGCGGCAACCAGCCCGCCGACAAAGCCACCTCCCGGCAGGTAATGCCCCCGCAGCAGGATAAACACCGAAAAAAGCAACAACAGCGGCAGCAGGTAGCTGGTCGCAGTCTGGAAAATGATGGATTTCATTTCTTTTTCTTTGGGTCAGATGGCGGTAGGGTCAGCCGTAGCAGCCCAAACACCCCCAGGGCTGCAATGACCAGTACCGTGATTTCTACCAGGGTATCTGTCCCCCGGAAGTCGACCAAGATCACATTCACCACATTCTTACCCTTGGCAAGGGTATAGGCACTTTCTGAGTAGTAATCAGCGGTCTCTCGGTTTTGGGGCTGGGCCATGACCCAGAGGGCCAGGAGGGTCATCAGCCCGCCAAATATTAAGGCCAGCACCCCATCTCGCAGCTTGCTACGCAGGTTGGTCAGCGGCAGGTAGCGCGGCAGCCGGTAGAGGACCAGCACGAAAAGGATCACCGTGAGGGTGTCGATGGAAAATTGAGTCATGGCCAGGTCTGGCGCACTGTAAAAGACGAAGATCAAGCTGATGGCAAAGCCCATCACCCCCAAGGCAGCCACTGCCACCAGCCGCGAACCCGTGAAGGCCGCAAAAACCACCGCCACCGCCATGATTCCCATCACGACCGCCTCATAAAAGGTTACAGTCAGCAACTGACCTAGCAGCACGTCGAAGGTGGCATGTTGCACAATCCGCGGGCCGATGAGCAAGACCAGAAATCCCATGGTGATCAGCAGGTAAATGCGCAGGTAGCCCCGCTGCAACCACCCGGTCCAGGTGCTGGAGGCCTGCTCAAATCCCTGCGTAAACCGCCCGATGAGGGCCCGGGGCGAAAAAGGCTCGACCCGCGCCAGGGCTTCCTCGTAGGCCTGCCGGGGTCGCATCAGCAGGTACCAGAGGGTCCCCCCGCCGATGGTCAGGGCACTCAGCAATAAGACCAGGTTGAACCCATGCCATAGCTGGAGGTGGCCTTCATACCCGCCAGCTTGTACCGCTTCCAGGATCGGTCGCGCCAGGAAGGTCTCCACCAGGCCGGGAAACAGCCCGAATACCAGGCAAAGCACCCCCATCAACAGCGGCGGCAGCCACAGCCGTAGCTCCGGCCCGTGTACCCGCTCAAACTCCTGCGGTCGGGTCCCGAAAAAGGGTCTTACCCCCACCACAAAGCCCGCATAAACCAGCAGCAACTTTGTCAACACTGCCGCTACGGTCAGCATCACCGTTCCCTGGTTCATTTCCAGGGCCGCTTCGTAGATCAGGTCCTTGCCGATAAAGCCCAGCAGGGGCGGCACGCCCGCGTTTGAAAGGGAGGCGAGCAGCCCCGCCGCCGCTACCGGCAGCATCATCCGCCCCAAGCCCCGCAACCGCGTCACGTCGCGGGTGCCGGTCTCGTGGTCCAGAATGCCCGCCACCAGAAACAGCGTCGCTTTGTACAAGGCATGCACCAGAATGAAGACCCCCGTGGCCAGCAGGGCCAGTTGGGTCCCCAACCCGATGAGGAAGGTCAGGATGCCCAGGGCGGAAATGGTGGAGTAGGCCAAGATGCCTTTCAGGTCGGTGCGAAAGATTGCCTGGGCTGCCCCATAAATCATGGTAAATCCTCCCACCAAGATGAGGCTATAGTGCCAGCCCGGATGGCCCCCCAGCAGCGGCGAGAACCGGAACAGCACGTAGACCCCTGCCTTGACCATGGTGGCCGAGTGGAGGTAGGTCGAAACCGGCGTCGGGGCCTTCATCGCCGCCGGCAGCCAGTAGTGAAAGGGAAATTGCGCCGATTTGGTGAACGCGCCGCCCAGCACGAAAAATAAAATCAGGCCGTAGCCCGCTTGCTCGGGCAGCACCACCCCCGAGGCCATCATTTCCTGAATGGAGTAGGTATCGGTGAGGGCAGCCAGCATCAGCACCCCCGCCAACAACAGCATGCCCCCCAGCCCCGTGATACCCAGGGCCAGCAGGGCCGAGCGCTGGGAGGCAGGGTCGTAGTGCTTGTAGCCAATCAGAAAAAACGAGGTGATGCTCGTCAGCTCCCAAAACACGAAGAGCGAAATCACATTGTCCGAAAAGACCAACCCCAGCATGGCGGCCATGAACATGGAAAGGTAGCCGTAAAAACGGTCCAGCAGGGGGTCGCCCCGCAGGTAGGCGCTGGTGTAGAAGAATACCAGCGTGCCGATGCCGGTGATCAGCAGGCCAAAGAGCAGCGACAGGCCGTCGAGCCGGAAAGACAGCATCATCCCCAACGAAGGGGCCCAGGCATAGCTCTCGGTCCACACTTTTCCGGCCGAGAGGTCCCCAAAGCTGCTGCATAGGTAGGCAAACAGGCCCAGCGGCAGCAGGGCCACCCACCGCGAACCCTGGCTTCGAACCCAGGGACCGATGGCCAGTAGCAGTAAGGCAAACAAAAAACCAGACAAGACCGCTAGTAACATGTTACCATCGTTTGGGAGGTCGTCGATCCGGACGCAACCTCAGTTTTTCCCCGTTGGGCCCAAAACTATTGATCTGCGCGGACATTCCGGCCAAAGGTACTGGAAAATTTTTCTTTTTTCCCAAGCGGAAGCCTCCTGGGTTGGGCCTACCTTATTTGCCAAACGCATCCCTTTTCCAGCGCTAAGTAACAAGTCAAGCATAACCTACCGGTTTTTATTATGAGGCAAGAAGTACAAGAAGCTGTCCATCAAGGGCTTCCTTAGCGCCTACCCCGGCTTGCCGGGGCATCCTAGATTTGCGTGAAACAAAAAGGAGAAGTGAGCCTTACTTAGTCGATCCATTTTATTTGGATTTACGCCGAAACGCTGGATTTTTTTCCTGAATGCGAAACTGCTGCTTTGGGGCACGAGGGCGTTTTTGCGGTGCTTTATTTTCGTAACTGAGGTTACCGTAACCGGGGTTGCGAAAAATGAGTATCTTGGTATCATGGAATTTGTCAACAGAGAGAGCGAGTGCGCAAAACTGGCCGCTATCCATGAAGCGAGCACCTTTGCATCCCGCATGACTGTCCTTGTAGGGCGGCGGCGCATTGGCAAAACCCGGCTGATCCGGGAGAGCCTGAAGGACCGTCCATACCTATACTTTTTTGTATCCCGCAAAGATGAAAAGCTGCTGTGTGACGAATATGTTCGCCAAATTCGGGAGGTTTTGGATATACCTGTTTTTGGTGAAATCAGCCGGTTTAAGGATGTTTTTGGCCTACTGATGGACTATGCGCGCAGGCAGCCCCTAACCCTGGTGATCGACGAATTTCAGGAGTTCAGTCGCATTCAACCGGCGGTGTACAGCGAGATGCAGGACATCTGGGATCGCCACAAAGACAGTAGCCGGATGAATCTCATCCTAAGCGGATCAGTGTATTCTTTGATGCGGAAAATCTTTGAAAGCAGCAAGGAACCTCTTTTTGGCAGGGCCAATGAACGGCTGGAAGTCAGGCCTTTTTCCACGCCTGTCCTGAAAACCCTCCTGGCAAGCCTGCGCCCCGACTATGAACCAGACGACCTGTTGGCATTGTATGCCCTCACGGGAGGGGTACCCAAATACGTCGAGCAGTTTGTGGACAAAGGCTGTCTGAGCTATGAGACGATGTTGGATGAGATTTTTCAAGAACATTCGATTTTTCTCGAAGAAGGAAAAATCGTGCTCATTGAAGAATTTGGCAAAGAATACGCGACCTATTTTTCCATTCTCTCGCTGCTTGCTTCCTCCAAAACTGCCCGCAGCGAGTTGGAAAGCATCCTGCAAAAAGATGTTGGCGGCTACCTCAACCGGCTGGAAAACGATTACCAGATCATTCACCGCATTCAACCCATTTTTGCCAAGCCCAATAGCCGCCGGGTGAAGTATGAAGTGACGGACAACTTCTTGCACTTCTGGTTTCGGTTTCTGTATAAAAACAGGGGTGCGGTGGAAATCGGCAATTTTACTTATCTCAGGCAGGTGGTCGAGCGGGATTATGCTACGTATTCTGGCCGGATTTTGGAGAAATATTTCCTGGAAAAGCTCGCCTGTAGCCACGAATGGGCGGAAATCGGGAGTTACTGGGAGTCGGGTTTTCAAAACCAGATCGACATTGTCGCTGTCAACCCCCTCAAAAAAAGGGTTCTTTTTGCCGAAGTCAAGCGCAACCGGAAGCAATATTCCGAGCACCTGCTTCGGGAAAAGGCGTATACGCTGATGAAAAAATTCGGGGGGTATTCCGTAGAATACAAGGGCCTTTCTTTGGAAGATATGTAATAGCCGGCAAGTCATCCACAAAAACGCCCCCAGTTTCTCAGGGAATTCCCTGATTTTTGAGGTTGGGGGAAACTCCTGGCCCGCAATCGATTATATTTACCTGATTACACCGTTGGCAGGTAGATGGTTATTTTCCCATGCCGGCAGCCAGGAAACCAGGATATATGGCAACTCTCCTCCCCTATTCCAC
>CAZIVQ010000219.1:0-6581 GCA_964542415.1 uncultured Bacteroidia bacterium
GCCCTGCTGCGAATGGCAGAGCATGCGCCACATGTTGCGGGCCTGCTCCCCCTGGAGCTGCCCGAAGGCCGGGTCCTCGAAGGTGACCTCGTCGTGGTAGCAGGCGGCCATGGCCTCGGCGTCCAGGGCAGCAAAGGCCCGGTAGAAAGTTTCGATCAGGTCGTGGGGCATGGAGAGTATTTATTCGGCCAGAAAAACCGCCGCTGCCGGTAGCAGACGGTGCGAAAAGTCAAACCAGCAGAGGTTCTCCCAGCCAGAAAGCGCCGCCGGGGCGGGCTCCGTCACCCAGCTGGGCTCCCAGTAGCAGATCCCCTGCCCCCCTTCGCGGGCCTCGACCGTTTGGCGCAGGGCCGCGAGAAAATCTGCTTGCCCGGCTGGCGTCGCCGGGTAACCGGTCACCAGTTGGCCGTTTTCCCCCACCAGGTTGTGCTGGTTGTCTTGCCAGTCGAGGGTGAAAGGGTAGGCCGTTTCGGCGATGATGACCGGCTTCTGGTGGCTTTGGTACAATTGGTCGATGGTGGAGCCGAGCTGCGACAGGGACTGCCCGTGCCACCAGGGGTAGAACGAGAGGCCGATGAGGTCGTAGTCCAGCCGCTCGACCTGAGAGAAAAAGGCTTCGCTACCGTCGATACCGGCGTAGTGCAGCATGATCAAGCAGTCAGGCGAGGTCTCGCGGACGGCTTGTATGCCAGCGGTGAGCAGCCCCAGGTACTGGGCCGGGCCTGCGTTGCGGTCTCCGGTGGGCAGCAGCAAGCCGGGGTTGATTTCGTTGCCGACCTGGATAATGTCTGGCTGGATGCGGGCCATGAGGTGGCGGGTGTAGGCCCCCACGCTGTCCTTGAGGACCGAGTAGCCCAGGCCTGCCCAAGCCGCCGGTGGCCGCTGCTGTCCTGGGTCTGCCCAATGGTCAGAGTAGTGGACCGTAAGCCAGACTTTGAGGCCCTGCGCATGCAAACGGTCGGCAAAAGCCGCTACTGCTTCCTGGCCGCTGGGTTCATCGGCGGGACTATGCCAGAGGCGCAGCCGCACGGTATTCATTCCCAGCGCCTGCAAGTGCGCCAAAGGGGCGATTTCCTGCCCGCTGCTATCAAAAAAAACGATGCCATCGGCCTCCCAGGTCGGCAGGGTCGAAAGGTCTGCCCCCCGAATGAAAGGGATTTCCAGCGGCGGGGGCGTAGGCTCATGCGGGGAAACCGGCTCCTTTTCCTGGCAAGCCAGCATCCCTCCCCCTAGCAGGTAAAGCAACAACCAACCGAAAACCGGGGGAATACGCCAGAAAGAATTCATCATCAGGGCGAATGGTGGGGTAAAACTTGTAGGGACACGGCATGCCGTGTCCCTATCAAAATTCTTGTTACCTCCAGGGCAACGCCCTCAAGGCTGCGCTGCCAGGCTTTCGGCGGCAGCTTCCTCTTCTTCCTCCGGCTTCTCCGCTTCCACGGTATCTGCGGGCTGAGCCAGCTGCGGGTTGGCTTCCATCACCTGCTCCAGCACCAGGATGCTGGTCGGGGTAATTTGCTTCAGCACCGGCTTGGCGTAGAGCCCCAGGAAGAACATCAGAAACACCAGCGGCATCATAAGGGCTACTTCGCGGCGACGCAGGTCCTTCAGCTCGCGGTTTTCGTCTTTGTCCAACTGCCCGAACATCACCCGGCGGAACATCCACAGCAGGTAAACCGCCGCGATCACCACCCCAGAGGCGGCGAGAATGGGCAGGATTTTCCACAGCACCTCCGATTTCCAGGAGCCGATGAGCATGAGAAATTCGCCCACAAAGCCATTCAAGCCCGGCAGACCGACCGAGGCCATGACAGTGATGAGGAAAATGAAGGCGAAGCGCGGCATCTGGATGGCGATGCCCTGAAAGTCTTTGATCTCGCGGGTATGCCGCCGGTCGTAGATCATGCCTACGAGCAAAAAGAGCCCGCCGGTAGCGATGCCGTGGTTGATCATTTGGAAAATGGCCCCGGTGAGGGCCTCTTCGGTGAAGGCGAAGGTACCCAGCACGATGAAGCCCATGTGGGAGACCGAGGAGAAAGCGACCAGCTTCTTGATGTCGGTCTGCACCATGGCGGCCATGGCCCCATAGATGATGCCGATCACCGCCAGCACGCCCATGAGCGGCGCGTAAGTGACCGAAGCTTCTGGAAAAAGCGGCAAACAGAAGCGCACCAGCCCATAGGTTCCCATTTTCAGCAAGACCCCGGCCAGAATGACTGAACCCGCGGTAGGAGCCTGCACGTGCGCGTCGGGCAGCCAGGTGTGCAGCGGAAAGAGCGGCACTTTGATGGCGAAACTGAGAGCGAAGGCCCCAAACAGCCAGGCTTCAGCGGAGGTGGTGACGTCCGAATACTTCACCATCAGCAGGTAATCGGTGGTAAAAGAAAGGGCTGTAAGGTCGCTACGGGTCGCGAGTACCTCCGCCGGCAAGGAGACATGCGCCCCCAGGTAGATGATGCCCACCAGCATCAGCAGCGAGCCTGCCAGGGTATAGAGGAAAAATTTGAGCGAAGCGTAGACCCGATCCTTGCCCCCCCAGATGCCGATGAGGAAATACATCGGGATGAGCACCATCTCAAAAAAGATATAGAACAGCAGCATGTCCAGGCTCACGAAGAAGCCCAGCACCCCGACTTCGAGCAGCAGAATGAGCATGTAATAGGCCCGGGGGTGCCGGTCTACGTCCCAGGAAAAATAGATCGAAAGTGGAAAAATGAGGGTGGTCAGCAGCACCAGAAAGATCGAAAACCCGTCCAGGGCCATGGTAAAGTTGATGTCTACATCCGGACCCGAAACCCAGTCATGCTCCACGTAGATGCGAAAGCCATTGGCATCGGGGGTGAGGCCGAGGTACTGAAAGAAGAGCAGTACGCTGAAAACAAACGGCAAAAGCGAAACCCCCAGAGCGATGCGTTTAGACAGCCGGTTGGTCCCGGTCGGCAACAAAGGGATGATGGCCGATCCCAACAAGGGGGAAAACACCATGAGGTAAAGAAGTAGTTCGGTCACGTTTTTCAAATCTTTGGTGTGTGCGAGACCGGGCCAAGGCCCGGCAACAGGTCGATTAAAGATATAGACTTTTCCATTCTTTCCCAATAAACCTACAGGCGAGGATGTCACCCAAAGCCGAAATTTCCCAAAACCAGAAGCATCAGTCTTGTCCTGCGACCCACTCCACCACGCTGGCTACATATGCGGCGGCCACCTCTTGCACCCGTTCGGGGGCCCAGACCGGCCCCACCGGCAGGTCCCGGCGATTCAGCCACAGGCTCTCCTGCCAATGGTCCTGGCAGAGGCTCTCGCCATAGACCAACGGCCCGCGAATGAGGCGGGTTAGCGACAGGTTGCGGTGGTAGACCCCCGGGCTCCCGCTGGGGATGCAGGCCCGCTCCAGGTAGCCAAGCCCCGCGCTTGCGGTGACAGCCGGCACCCCGGTCAGCCGCTCGCTCTCCGTCACGAAAGTCGCCGCCAGCCGCTCCGATTCGGTTAGGTCGCCCGTCAGCAGTAGGCGAAGCATAGCCAGGCGGTCGACCGGCTTGGCCAGTTCGCCCCGCATAAAGGAGCCCGGCACGAAGGCCATGCAGTAGTTTTCTTGCCCTGGCGGCAAAAAACTAGCGCTGTCGCGGCGCTGCCAGTTGTCGAAGTCCACGTTGTAGTGGATGATGAGGGTGAGGTCCGGGCGGAAGGCATTGACCTTGCGGGCGCGGGCCCGTAGGTCATCGGGGATGAAAAAGCGGTCCATGATCAGCTTGTCGGCCCCTTCCCCCTTGCGCTGCTGCCAGCTTCGGGCTTGGGCAGCGGTGAGGTCGCCCGCTGCTACCAGCGAATCTAGCAGCTGCGGCCAGCGCTGCTTTTTCCACTCCCTATAGCTCAGGCCCAAGGCCCCTATCCCCGGCTGCTCGCGGGTGAGCAGCACTTCTGCCCCAGCCGCCACCAGCGAATCGCGGACGAGCCAGGCGGTGGCCAGGGTGAGCTGGGCTTCAAAAAATTGGATCGTGGGCCGCGAAACGGTGGGATGCATGCGAACAAACTTGCCCTCTAGCCAGGCCACCACCGAGTCCCCGGCGATGTGCCCCGGGTCAATGGCCACCCGCAGGCCCCGCAGTGAATCCCGCCGCCGGGGGCCCAGAGCCACCAAGGGCACCTCAGCTGGGCGAGCGTCTCCTCGCTGGTAAGCCGACAGCAAGGCCTCATCGGGCCAGGTGGCGAAAGCCGCCTGCCAGTAAGGCAGGTCGGCCCAGCTGAGGCGCAGCTCGGCCGTGTCGGCATCCGGGGCATAGATGCTCAAGCCCTGCGAAGTCAACCGGAACTGCTGCTGCAAGCTGGTATCCTTCATCAGGGAGGTGAAAGAGACGGGGGCCAATGCCGGATTGGGCTGCCCCAGCAGGCTCACTTGGCTACCCAGCGCCAGCAGACAGCAGAGAAAAAAGCGTTTCAGGCTTGGCATAGAAGCAAGATACGGTTTCCGCCACGACCATAAAAAAAAAGGAACCTTCCGAAGAAGATTCCCCATCAAACTACTACTACTATGCTTTTGAAGAGAGATTCAGCAGCAAGACGCACAAAAAGTGCGACCTGCATGCCGAAAAGGTTGTTTTTTCGGGCCGGAGGGGCCGAAGCAGGGAAGAAGAAGGCTGCCAAAAGAGGAAAGCCCTTTCGCCAGCCGGGTGAGAAGATGTTTCCTCATACCTTACCCTAACAATTCAAAGGTACAGCAGTCCGAATCATCTTGCTAACCAGAAATGCGGGAACTCTTACATTGTTTCGAAGGCTGAAATTTCGGGATTCCGCGAATGAAAGCTTTTTCCTTCTTCCCACTTCTTAACCTGCAGAAGCCGCTGGTGAGACAGAATCACCGAGTTCATCCAGGATGCAAAAGCCCGGCGCAGGTGGGAAATGGCGATGGTCCCGCCGATGAGCAGGGCGATCTCAAAGGCCTCCTGTATAGCCGCTGCCCCTAAGCCCGCCTGCCGCGCCGCATGCAAGTGATAGCGCCCACAATCGTCTCAGCGCAGCACCAAGGAGCAGGCCAAGGCGATCAGTTCCTTGGTTTCGCCACTGAGGGCCCCGGGCTGGTAGGTTTAGCTATCGAGGTTGAACACCCGCTTCATCAGCTTGGAATCGGCGTCGAGGATGCGCCCATTCATGCGGACACGGAATTCGTTAAAAGCAGCGACCTGATCCGTATGAGTTCGTAAATTGGGGATGAAAGAATTGAGCAAAGAAGTCAAATTTTACCCGGGCGACCTTCGCCGGGCAGGGTTTTTTTGGTATTTTCACCCTTTGAGAATTACATCCGGCCCCGGCGGCGGGACTTATTTTCAGGCAACACATACTTTAATCCTTCACCCTATGAAATTCATCGAACAGGCCCCCCTCAAAGATAAGCGAGCCCTCATCCGGGTCGACTTCAACGTGCCCCTCGACGGGGAGCAGCAGGTCACCGACGACCGCCGCATCCGCGAAGCCGTGCCTACCATCCAGCATATTCTTAACCACGGCGGGTCTTGCGTGCTGATGTCTCACCTGGGTCGCCCCAAAACGGGCCCCGAGGACAAATTCAGCCTGCGCCACACCATCGCTGCGCTTAAAAAGTACGTCGATGTCCCGGTTCATTTTGCCGAGGACTGCATCGGCGACCAGGCTTTTGAAATGAGCGCCAACCTCCAGCCCGGCGAAATTCTGATTCTGGAAAACCTGCGCTTCTACAAAGAGGAAACCAAAGGCGACCGCGCATTCTCCGAAAAACTCGCCAAACACGGCGACTACTACGTCAACGACGCCTTCGGTACCGCCCACCGGGCCCACGCCTCGACCACCATCGTGGCAGATTTTTTTGAGGACAAATTCTGCGGTAAGCTGCTCCAGAAAGAAATCGAAAACGCCAACAAGGTCCTCACCAGC
The DNA here is from genome assembly GCA_964542415.1 of uncultured Bacteroidia bacterium. Classification (GTDB taxonomy): domain Bacteria; phylum Bacteroidota; class Bacteroidia; order J057; family J057; genus CAZIVQ01. Next base: position 5,905 of record CAZIVQ010000219.1, read on the forward strand.
GAAGCCCGCCCGGTCTGCGCTATCATGGGCGGCGCCAAGGTTTCCGACAAGATCCTCATCATCGAAAACCTGCTGCAGCGGGTCGACTACCTGCTCATCGGGGGCGGCATGGCTTTCACCTTTCTCCGCGCCAAAGGCCACCGCGTAGGTAAGTCCATGCTGGAGCAGGACAAAATCGCGACCGCCGCCGACCTGATCAAAAAGGCCAATAAACTAGGGGTAAAAATCCTCACCCCAGTCGACTCGGTTGTCTCTGACAAGTTTGGCGAAGACGGCAAGACCGCCGTGGTCCGCAACGAGGACTTCCCCGCAGACATGATGGGCCTCGACATTGGCCCCGAGACCTTCCGCTATTACTACGACACCATCCTCGACTCCAAGATCATCCTCTGGAACGGGCCGATGGGGGTATTTGAGATGGAGAAATTTGCCAAGGGTACCCTGGCCGTGGCCGAAGCCATCGCGGATGCTACCGAGAAGGGCGCGTTTTCGCTCATCGGGGGAGGCGACTCCGCCGCAGCCATTGCCAAGTTTGGCATGGAAGACCGGGTCTCCTACGTCTCCACCGGCGGCGGGGCCCTGCTCGAGTTCCTCGAAGGCAAAACCCTGCCCGGCATCGCTGCGCTGGACTAGACAGTTTTCAGTGAGCAGTAGCGCTACGCGTTCACTGTTCACTG
>CAZIVQ010000220.1:0-6580 GCA_964542415.1 uncultured Bacteroidia bacterium
CCTGATGATGGGTGTGGAGGTAGTAAAAGTCGTACCCTTGTAGGAGTTGGTAGGCAAATTCGGTGTAGGAAAGGCCGCTGTCGCCTTGCATCCGTTTTTTGACCGACTCTTTGCCGAGCATGTAGGAAATGGTGATGTGCTTGCCTACATCCCGGAGAAATTCCAGAAAGGACATTTCTTTGAACCAGTCATAGTTGTTGACCAAGATGGCCGCATTGTCTTTGGCTTCAAAGTCGAGAAAATGCGCCAGCTGCTTGCGGATGCACTCGGCGTTGTGGCGGATCTGCGCTTCTGACTGGAGGGAGCGCTCTTTGTCCTTGCCAGAAGGGTCGCCGACCAACCCCGTCGCCCCGCCCACGAGGGCCACCGGCCGGTGCCCGTGCCGCTGCAGGTGGACGAGCATCATCAGCGCCACCAGGTTACCGATGTGGATGGAGTCCGCCGAAGGATCTACGCCCAGATAGCCCGACACCTTGTGGGTAGCCAAGTATTCGTCGGTGCCAGGGATCATGTCCTGGAGCAAGCCGCGCCAGCGTAATTCTTCGATGTAAGAGGGGCTCATGTTGAATTTCCGTTCGCTTCGGGGAGGAAAGATACCGGCCCAAATCAGGCCAAGGCTATGGAATGGGAGGCAAAGTTAGTGTGCGAAACTTTGCCGGGCAACCGTTGTAAAAAGGAATGTCCTTCCTTCTTCCTTGCGGCTTTCCCCCTTGCGGGAAAATTCACAAATTGAGCGCAGGTTGTCCCGTTACTATATTTGCTTCGCATTCCTGTTCACCAACCGCGCACTCCTATGCCTAACTTAGCCTTTTCCTGCCAACGTGTTCTCCGTATATGGCTGCTCTGCGGCATGGTTTTTTCCCTAGCTTGGGCCCAAGAAGGCCCCGGGCGCATGGCCTACCTGACCGGAGAGAGCCATCGCAAACAAAATCAGTACGACAAGGCCATCGAGCAATACCAAGAAGCCATTGCCCTGGAGCCCGGCAATTATGCTTACCATTTTCAGCAGGGAAAATGTGCCTACAAACTCAATCGCACCGAGAAGGCCAAAGCGGCCTTCATGCGTACGGTCGAACTCAAACCGGGCTTTACGCCTGCCTATTCGCTGCTGGCCAAGCTCTTCCGCGACGAACAGGCCTACGGGCAAGCCATCGGCTATTACCAGCTAGCGGCAGAAAGCGAAACCCATACCGGCCGCAAACTTCAGTATCATCTCCTGGCGGCCAACCTTCTGCTCAAAGAAGATCGACAGGCCGAGGCCAAAACCCAGGTCTCCCAGGCCCGCCGCATCGATCCTTCCAACCCGCATGTGCTCTACTACATGGCTGAGGTGGCGGCGGCGGCAGAAGATTGGGAAGAATCCCGCCGCATCTACGAAGAAAGCCTTTCCTCCGACCGGCTCCGCCCCGCCTCGGACGAGGAAAAAGCCAAATACTTCTATGGCCTGGGCATCGCCCGCTACGAACTCGGCGACGCTGCCGGGGCCAAAAATGCTTGGGCAAGGGCCAACCATGGTCCCTACCGCCGCTTGGTGGCGCAACGCCTTTCGGAAAATAATCCGGTACAATTTTACAAAATCGCCGTCAGCTATTACCTCAATGATGAATGGGAGGCCAGCGAGCAATACGCCGATCAGGCCCTGGAAATGAACCCCAATTTCCCCAGCGGCCTCATCCTCAAAGCCAAGCTCGCCCTGCAACGCGACCAGCCCCGCGATGCGGCGGCTTACCTACGGCAGGCCATCAAAGCCGAAAAAGAAGCCCCAGACCAGCTCAAGCTATACCGCATGCTGGCCGAATTACAATTGGAAAACGGGGATCCCTCCGGGGCCCTGCTCACCGTGGGGGAAGCCGAAGGCAAATTCCCCCAAGGTGACCAGGCCATGATTGCGACCCAGGCCAAGGCGCAATACCAGCTGCAACGCTACCGCGATGCGGTCATCACCCTCGATCGGCTGCTTGCCACGGAACTGCCCACCAAGGCCCAAGCCAAATACAACTTCCTGCTAGGCATGGCCGCCAAGCGCGTACCCGATACCGAACGCGCCCGTGAGGCCTTCAAAAAAGCCCTCTTTGGCCCGTATAAACCCGCGGCGGAGAAGGAGCTGGAGCAGTTGTAAGCGCCCCCAAAACCACGCAGGTCTCGGAGACCTGCGTGGTTTTTTCAACCCGGATACACCAGCGTCTCGGCCGCTTCCAGCGTGAGCTTATTCTCTGCTGCGGCTTCACAGTGCCCCACGACCTGCGCTTCGATACCAAACGTACCGGCCAGCTCAATGAGGGCATGAGCCGTATCGGGATCGGTGAAAATTTCCAGGCGATGCCCCATGTTGAATACCTGGTACATCTCGCGCCAGCTGGCCCCGGAGGCTTGCTGGATCAGCCCGAAAACCGGCGGCGGTGTGAAGAGGTGGTCCTTGATCACATGCAGCCCGTCGACAAATTTCATGCATTTGGTCTGGCCGCCGCCGGTACAGTGGATCAGGCCGTGAATTTGGCCACGATATCGCGCCAGCACCTGCACCATCAGGGGCAGGTAGGTACGGGTGGGGCTGAGGAGCAATTTGCCTACCGGCAGGGGGGCGTCTTCGAAGGCATCTTCCAGCCCGTAGGTGCCCCGGTACACCAATTCGGCCGGCACCTGGGCGTCGAAAGTTTCAGGGTAGCGGGTAGCATAATCTTTTTTCAGCACATCATGGCGGGCATTGGTGAGGCCATTGCTGCCGATGCCGCTGTTGTAGCTCGTCTCATAAGTAGCCTGTCCGGCGCTGGCCAAGCCCACGATCACATCCCCGGCTCGTATCCCTTCATTTGTGATGACTTCCGTGCGCAGCATGCGGGCGTAAGCCGTGGCATCAAAAATCAGGGTACGCACCAAGTCGCCTACGTCGGCCGTTTCTCCCCCAGTATTCACCGCCTCAATACCAAATTCCCTCAACATGGCAAACACCTCCTCCATCCCGGCCAGTATTTCGGCGAGCACCTCGCGGGGGATGCGGAAAGCGTTACGGCCGATGGTGTTGGAGAAGAGAAAGGGGCCGGTAGCTCCGGCGCACAACATGTCATCGAGGTTCATCACCAAGGCATCCTGAGCCAAGCTACGCCAGACCGAAAGGTCGCCGGTTTCTCGCCAGTAAAGGTAGGCCAGAGAAGACTTGGTCCCGGTCCCATCGGCATGCATAAGGGTGCAGTACGCTTCGTCACCCCCAGCCAGGTCGGGAAGGATTTTGCAAAAGGCATTGGGATACAAGCCCTCATCCAGCTGGCTGATGGCAAAATGCACGTCTTCTTTACCGGCGGAAACCCCGCGTTTGGCGTAGTTGCTCATGGGTAGATTTTTAGATGGGTAGACTTTTAGATGGGTAGATTTTTAGATATTGAGACAGGCCTCCTATGCGCTACATGTCTCCATTTCTCAATAGCTCAACCTCTCAATATCTCCATTTCTCAACCTCTCAACCTCTCACCCGCAATTTACGCCCTGCCGGCGGGGGATGCCAAACTTTGCCTTACAAACAAAAAAACGGGCAGGCTTTGCAGCCTGCCCTATCAAGTAAAGCAATGTGTATGCAGAATTAAGGATAATCGAATTCGATCGAGGTGATGCGGAATTCGGTGCGGCGGTTGGCTTGCTCGTCGGTGTCGCTCATCTCCGGAAAGATCAGCGGATCGGTTTCGCCATAGCCAAACCAAGAAAGGCGCGAAGGATCGATGCCGTTTTCAGCCAGGAACTTCACCACGGCCATGGCCCGGTTGTTTGATAGCACCTTGTTGTAAACCAAGGTACCATTCGAGTCAGTATGCGAGCCCATTTGAATCATGATGTTTGGATTCTGATTCAACAGGGTAATCAGCTTGGTCAGCTCCGGCATGGCGTCGGGGCGGAGGTAGTACTCATCAAAATCGTAGTAGATATTTTGCAGCACGATGGCGCTGTCGATGATGATCGGCTCCAGCTCGATGTCGATGTTGCGCACCAGCTCAGTATTTTTCCGAATGCCTACCGTAGTCACTTCTTCCTCGTTGGCCAGGTATTCGGGCGCATTGCCCAGCACCTTGTAGCGCTTTTCTACCTTGAGGGGAAACTCGTAGCGGGCCGATTGGTCCGTGTTGAAGGTATCGAGGGCCACGATGGAATTGTCGTCGAGGTATTCGTAGAGAATGGCGGTGGCGAACTCAATCGGCTCTTTGGTCTGCTTGTCGCGAATGACCCCTTTTACCGCTACGTCCAGCGCATCGAGGTCGACTTTGATGAAAGCGGCGCGGTAGATGTCGTCGCGGCCCATGCCGCCGGGGCGGTCGGAGGTAAAATAGGCCAGGGTATCGTCATTGATCCAGATGGCCCCGTAGTCATTGTAGCTAGAGTTGATGGGATAGCCCATGTTCACGGGTTCGGCGAAGCTGCCGATGGTCCCTTCAGATTCGTAGAGGTCGAAGCCCCCAAAGCCAGCTAAACCTTCGGAAGCGAAGTAGAGCTTGTCACCGGCATCGTTGACGTAGGGCGAAGCCTCGTCGAAAGGCGTGTTGACGGTGCTACCGAGGTTTTCGGGCGTAGACCATGCGCTGCCGAGCTTGCGGGAGAACCAGATATCGAACCCGCCTTCTCCCGGCCCCCGGTCTGAGACGAAGAACATGGTGCGGCCATCTTTGGTCACAAAGGGCTGCCGGTCGTCAGTAGGCACTTTCTTGGTTTTACCGCGGGAGTTGACGATGATTTCCTTCTCGCCCGCCAGGCTCTCGATGAACGTCGGCTTGCCCCAACGCTTGGCGACGGGGTCATATTTGGACTCAAAAATCGAGCACCCGTTCTTGTTTTTCTTGCTGTTGCAAATGCTGAAGTACATCGTGAGGCCATCGCCGGTAAAGGTCGCCGGACCGTCGTTGCGCTTGGTATTGATGCGCTTGGTAAACCAGCCAGAGGCAGGAAAACGCTCGACTTCGCCAAAGATGGAATCATTCTCCATGACCACATAATAGAGGTCGGAGTCTTTGGATTCACCCGTGACCATGTCCTGCTTGCCGCCTTTGCCCGGCAGGGGCCGGTAGGAGGCAAAAGCGAGAAAGACATCTTCCTGCCGCTGGTCGAGGTAGGTGGGAAAGCGGTCGCTGGAGGAAGAATTGAAGGAAACGGGAATGACGCGGAACTCGGGTTCGCTGGCCAGGGCCGCCTCGGCGAGGTTGCAGCCTTCGAGTTCGAGCTCAGCCCGCTTGTAGTATTCGTCTTGCACCTTGTGGCGCTGCATGAATTCTTCGAAGGACTCGCGGGCCTTGCGGTAGTTGTTCAGGCGCTTGTAGGCCAGGCCGATCTGGAGGTAGACGGTATCGTTGCGGTTGGGGTCTATTTCCGCGGATTTGCGAAACCATCGCAAGGCTTCGCGATAATCTCGCAGGTAAGAATTGACGCGACCGAGCTGATAGGCGGCCCGAAAGTTGTCCGGGTCTGCTTCCAGCACTTCTTTGTACAATTCTTCTGCCTCCACCGTATTGTACACCTGGAAGGCTTCGTCAGCTTTTCGGAGCGTTTTTTCTGCATTTTGTGCCTGCAACAGGGAGGAACTGCCTAATAAAAGCAGGAAAGCTCCTAGCAGAGACAAACGCCGACAGGATGAAGGTGTCATAGGAATGGTGAGGTTAATTTCACAAAAGTGGAATTTATAGGGCAAGGGCAAATATGCAAACAAACATAGAAAAAATCCGCGTTACCCTCAACGCGCTTAGAACAAAATTATCCAAAGCAAAAAATCTCCGGCTAGGATACCGACGGCTGAAACCACAAAAGAAGCGATCGTAGCCTTTCCCCCCCCTTGGGCACCGCCGCTGGTTTCCAGGCCCATATAGCAACCCGTGAGGGAGATCAGCATGCCGAAAAAAGTTCCTTTTATCAGCCCGCCCGCCAGGTCTGCGAAGGCAAAAAAAGTTCGAATCGAAGAAAAAAAGGTCTGAAACGAAAGGTCCAGGAAATAGCGAGAAACCAGAAAAGCCCCGATGACCGCCACCAGAATGGCAAAAAACGTCAGCACTGGCATCATCAGGCTCAACCCCAAAAAGCGCGGCAACACCAGGTAGCGCACTGGGTCGATCGACATGGTGTGCAAGGCGTCGATCTGCTCGCTCACCCGCATAGAGCCGATTTCGGCTGTCATCGACGCGCCAATGCGCCCGCTGATCACCAGGGCCGTCAGCACCGGCGCCATTTCCATCATGACCACCCGGGCCACCTGCCCTCCCATTACAGAGAGGGAAATCATGCCTTTAAATTGGTAGGCCGCCTGCCAGGCAATGATCGCCCCGGCAAATAGCCCGATCAGCAGCACCAGCGGAATGGAATTAACCCCTACATGCTCCATCTGATAGAATACCCGCCGCCGGTCGCGCCAGCTGAAACGCAAGCTACCCAGCACCTGCCAGAGTAAATACCCGTATGAACCGACCGCTTGAAGCATGTTGACCGTTTAGGAGTTTCCCCCCTAAATTACAGTTTCTCTCTCCAAATCCCCTCTTGCCTGATAAAATAATCGGGTTATCTTGCGACATCCCTCCCCCATTTTTCCGGTTTTCTCTTGGCTCCTCCCCAGGTGCCC
>CAZIVQ010000221.1:0-6576 GCA_964542415.1 uncultured Bacteroidia bacterium
AGTTTAAATAGGTAAGAATTTCGCGACGGAAGCACTAGAAGTCCTGACAAAGTTGCAAGCTTTTGCCGGGACTCCCAGCACTGCTGAGAGAAAATACGCTTCTCTCGTCAATCCAACCCCAAAATGCGGCGGTTGATTGCCTGATCGACCCCACTATCCGCAAAATCGTCGAAAGCCCGCTCCGTGACGCGGATGAGGTGATCCTGGATAAATATCGCCCCTTCGGCTGCGCCCTGCTCCGGATGCTTGATGGCGCATTCCCATTCCATCACCGCCCAGCCATCAAAGTCGTACTGGGTGAGTTTGGAGAAAATGGCCATGAAGTCCACATCCCCATCCCCCAGCGAGCGGAAGCGGCCGGGTCGGTTTACCCAGTCCTGATAGCCCCCGTAGACCCCGGCCCGCCCCGTGGGGTTGAACTCGGCGTCTTTGACGTGGAACATCTTCAGGTGCTCATGGTAAATGTCGATGTGGTCGAGGTAATCGAGCTGCTGCAGAATGAAATGGCTGGGATCATAAAGCATCTGCACCCGGGGATGGTTGCCGGTCTCTGCGCGGAAGCGCTCCCAGGTGAGGCCGTCGTGCAGGTCCTCGCCCGGGTGGATCTCGTAGCAGAGGTCGCAGCCCGCTTGGTCAAAGGCATTGAGGATGGGCGTCCAGCGGGCGGCCAGCTCCTTGAAAGCCTCGTCGATCAGCCCGGCGGGGCGCTGCGGCCAAGGGTAAACGTAGGGCCAGGCCAAGGCCCCGGAAAAGGTCACGTGGGCCTTGATGCCCATGTTTTGGCTGGCCTTGGCAGCCAGCATCAGCTGGTTTACTGCCCATTCCTGCCGGGCCTTGGGGTTGTTGTGGACTTCCGCCGGGGCAAAGCCGTCGAACATTTTGTCGTAGGCCGGATGTACCGCCACCAACTGCCCCTGCAAGTGAGTAGAAAGCTCGGTGATCTCCACCCCGGCTTCTTTGGCGATGCCTTGCAGCTCTTCACAGTAGGCTTGGCTTTCAGCGGCCTTGGCCAGGTCGATGCAGCGGCTGTCCCAGGTGGGCACCTGCACCCCAATAAAGCCGTGGTCGGCGGCCCATTTACAGATGCTTTCGAAGCCATTGAAGGGCGCTTCGTCACCCATGAATTGCGCCAGGAAAATGGCGGGTCCTTTGATATTTTTCATTGTTAGCTAGGTGAATGGTGAGAAAATAAACGGTCGGACTGGCTTCATTCGCCCGAAAACGCATACCACTTCTCCTCGGTCTCGCTGGAAGCTACAGCGGCCTCAATGAAGGCCATCCCCCGCACCCCGTCGTCGATGGTGGGGAAATCGAGGTCGATCTCACTGGGCTTTTCACCCTCCATACGCTTGCGGATGGTGTTGGCAAAGTTACGGTAGAGGTTGGCGAAAGCTTCCAGGTACCCCTCAGGGTGTCCGGCCGGCACGCGGGTATGCGCCGCCGCCGCTTCGCAGAGGTCGCCCACCCCCGTGCGCAGGAGCTGGGTGCCGATGTCTTGTTGCTTGTAAATCAATGTGTTGGGCTCCATCTGATGCCATTCGATACCCCCCTTCTCGCCATAGACGCGAATGTTGAGGGCGTTTTCTTCTCCATTAGCAACCTGGCTGATGTGCAGCACCCCGCGGGCCCCATTTTCAAAGCGCAGGAGAATGTTGGCGTCGTCATCGAGGACGCGCCCCTCGCCAAAGGAAGTGAGGTCCGCACAGAGATGAGAGATTTTGAGGCCGGTGATGTATTCGGCCAGGTTTTCGGCGTGGGTGCCGATGTCACCCATGGCTCCGCCCGCGCCTGAGCGCTTGGGGTCTACGCGCCAGGCGGCCTGCTTTTGGCCGGTGGCCTCGAGGTTGGCCGAGAGCCAGCCCTGCGGGTATTCGGCGACGACCTTGCGGATCTTGCCCAGCTGCCCGCTGCGCACCATGTGGCGGGCCTGCTTGACCATGGGATGGCCGGTGTAGTTGTGGGTAAGGGCAAAGGTGAGGCCGGTCTTTTTCACGACCTCACGCAGCTCCCGGGCTTCGGCCAGGGAAAGGGCCAAGGGCTTGTCGCAGATGACGTGGAAGCCATTTTCCAAGGCCAGCTTGGCCGGTGGTACGTGCATGTGGTTGGGCGTGACGATGGAAACGAAGTCCATGCGCTCGCCTTCGGGTAGGGCTTTTTCCTTTTCGATCATCTCGGCAAAGGAACCATAGACCCGGTCGGCTGGCAGGTAGAGGTCGGCCCCGGAAGCCTTGGAGCGTTCGGGGTCACTGCTGAAGGCCCCACAAACCAGTTCGATTTCGCCATCGAGGGCGGCGGCAATCCGGTGTACCGCGCCGATAAAGGCACCGCGGCCACCGCCGACCATGCCCATTCGCATTTTTCTACTCATATTGAGAGGATGAGAGGGTGAGAGGTTGAGACTTTGAGACTTTGAGAGGGTGAGATTTTGAGAGGGGAGGGGTAGGAAACCTACGGCCAGCTTCTCAGGCCTTTTATCTTACACTTTTTTCTTAGAAGCTGCATGAGGCACCATCCCGCTTGTGCTTGCAGGGTTTTAAGATACATGGCATTGGGCAGAATCCCGGCCGTGCAGCCAGGAAAAATTTCCCTCCGCTATTTGCTCTCTGCTTTTTTATCCATAAAAAAAGCCTGCCCTTACCTTGAGATAAGAGCAGGCCGCTTAGCCGAGATACTTTCATTTTCTGAAAAAAGCCCTGTCTAGTTAACCAAAGAGGAGACGGAGTTTTTTTACTGCATCTGCCGGAGGACAGACTTTTAGAAGTTCGCAAATCCTGAGATGCCCCAATTTACCAGGGTAGGGGGCACAAAGTTCGCGGATCAGAAATGCCGGGAAACCGGTAAGAATAGCCTGCAGGGCGAAGGACGGCGGTCCTGCGGTCCAAAATCGCTCGTCGCCACACCTCCTGTCGCTTATCGCCACGTCGCTCGTCGCTTCTCTCGTCCCTCTACCGCAAGGTATAATTCGGGGCTTCTTTGATGATCTGCACGTCGTGGGGATGGCTTTCGCGCAGGCCGGCATTGGTGATCCGGGTAAACTGAGCCGCTTGCAGGGTAGGAATGTCCGGCGCGCCGCAGTAGCCCATGCCCGCGCGGAGGCCGCCTTCGAGCTGGTAGAGGACTTCATAAACCTTGCCCTTGTAGGCCACCCGGCCCACGATGCCTTCGGGCACCAGTTTTTGGATATCATCCTCCACATCTTGGAAATAGCGATCCTTGCTACCGGACTTCATGGCTTCGATAGAGCCCATGCCCCGGTAGGTCTTGAAGCGACGCCCTTCATAAAGGATGGTCTCGCCAGGGCTTTCATCGGTGCCGGCGAGCAAGCCCCCGGCCATGATGCTACTGGCTCCGGCCACGAGGGCCTTGACCACATCGCCAGAGTATTTGATGCCGCCATCGGCGATGACCGGCACCCCGGCCGCTTTGGCGGCCTCCACCGCCTGCAATATCGCAGAAAGCTGGGGCACCCCTACCCCCGCGATCACGCGGGTGGTACAAATCGAGCCGGGTCCTACCCCGACTTTGACCGCATCGACGCCCGCGTCGATCAGGGCCTGGGCGCCGCTTTTGGTGGCGACGTTGCCGGCGATCAGTTGCAGGTCTTTGAAGCGCCGACGCACCTCAGCCACCACGTTCAGCACCCCTTGAGAGTGGCCGTGGGCCGTGTCGATGGTTATGACATCTACGCCTGCTTTCTCCAGGGCCTCAATCCGGGGGAAGGTATCGGCTGATACTCCCACCGCCCCCCCCACGCGCAGGCGGCCGATCTGGTCTTTACAGGCATTGGGAAACGTCTGCTTCTTGATGATGTCACGGTAGGTGATCAGCCCGATGAGGCGGCCCTCCGAGTCCACTACCGGCAGTTTCTCGACCTTGTGACGACGGATAATCTCCTCGGCCTGATGCAAGGTGGTGCCCTGAGGGGCTGTCACGAGGTTCTCGGTGGTCATCAGTTCGCTCACCTTGCGCTCGTCCGGAAGCTCGAAGCGCAGGTCTCGGTTGGTAAGGATGCCGACGAGGCGGTGTTCACTATTAACAATGGGGATGCCCCCAATGCGCTGCTCATCCATGATCTTGAAGGCCTGGCTGAGGGTGGCATCGGCAGTGAGGGTGATGGGATCGACGATGAGGCCGCTTTCGGAGCGTTTGACCTTGCGCACCTCTTCGGCCTGCTGGTCGATGGTCATGTTTTTGTGGATCATGCCGATGCCGCCGCTGGCCGCCATGGCGATGGCCATGCGGTGCTCGGTAACGGTGTCCATGGCCGCACTGACCACGGGCAAATTGAGGGTGATTTCACGGGTAAGCTGCGTGACCGTGCTCACCTCCCGGGGCAAGATTCCGGAGTATGCAGGCAGCAGCAGGACATCATCGTAGGTGAGTCCTTCGTAGGCGATTTTGGCAAATTCTGGCATAAGGCAAATATCTAGGAGCGGACATTTGCCGAGCAAAGCTACGGAGAAAAACTGAGAGACGTGGCGCTCTTTTCTTTTTCCTGAAAAAAAAGTGCTCCCGGTTCTGCCCTGATAATCAGCGGCGCAGGTTGCGGATGCGATCCAGGTCGATGCTGCCAAATCGCTGGTACACGTTCAGCACGATGGCCAAGGCCACCGCAATTTCGGCGGCAGCCAACGCCATCACAAAAATGGCTGCCATTTGCCCATCCAGGTCGACCTGATCGTAACGAGCAAACGCCACAAAGTTGACATTCGCGGCATTTAGCATCAGCTCGATGCCCATCAGGGCCATGACCAGGTTACGGCGCGTCAACGCTAAAAATACCCCCAGCCCGAAGAGCAGGATGCCAATGAGGAGGAAGTAGGCGAGAGGAAGCATTTTATAGAGATGAGAGGATAGAGATGAGAGGATAGAGATGAGAGATGAGACTGGCGATGGGCGATATGCGATATGCGATGTGGCGATGGGCGATGAGCGATGGGCGATGTGGCGATGAGCAGCAAGATAGCTTTTTCGGGCTGATTCTTCTAATGCGCGGAGGCCGCACCCCTTCCAACCTGACCTTCTCCCCTTGTGCCATTTTGACCTCTTCCCATTTTGACTTCCTCCTCACCTTAGCCCAGATTTGCGGGAGAATTCCCACAGGCCGAGGTACGTCCAGCCAGCTACGGGCAGGAAGAGCAGGGTAACCAGCAGCGTATTGCCGCCCAGCAGCCAGGCCATGAGGGGAGCGAGGAGCAGCACCAGCCAGAGGGCAAGGTGCAGGAGGAGGGTTTTGCGCAGGCGCTCGGCCTCTTGATACAAGGGTAAGAGTTCGCGCTCAAAGGTCGTGAGCCAGCGGTCCAGGGGTTCCAAGTGGGCGCGGTAAGGGGCAAGCTGCTGCAAGGGGGACTGAAGCTCACGCAGGTCGCGGACCTTTCGGGAAGCCACCGGCTTTTCTCTCCAGCGGATCAGGGATTCCCAAAGGGGCCTTACTGGGCCCGAGAGGTAGGCATAGGCTTGCTCGCTCATCATGTGCAAGCCACACTGCTGACAGCGGGGGCCGGCTAAGGCTTCGTTTTCGGTGTAGCAATGAGGACAGGGAAGGGGAGGAAGGGTAGTGGCCATGGTATGCGGGGATTTTTGGCAAAGAAAATGCCTCGCACCGTGAGATGCGAGGCAAAACCCTAAAAATCCAAACTAAACACGCTATGCTTTCAGTTAATCGGAGAAAAATGAGGCGGCATTTCTTCTTGGGTGATGGCGCCCGCCTCGGCTTCTATCCAAGCCTCCAATGCGGAGGGCTGGGAGTGCTCGACCGCCTGTTCAAAGGCAGCCAATTCCTGGGCCGCCTTGGCCCGGGAGAGGTACCTCCACGCTGCTTCCCAGGTCTCGAGTTCTGCTTGCCATGCCTTCTCGGGCGGGGTTTCAAACCATTCCGCTTCGGCCCAGAGACTGCGCAATTGGCGCTCAGCCTGTTTCTGCTCTACACTTAGTGCTACCTTCAGGTCTATTTCTGCCAGATATACTTCCTCCTGGGCTTGAGATTGGGCAAAGTTTAGGTGACAAAGAAAAAGCAAACCTATTGCTCCAAGGATAGTTCTTTTCATATATTTTAATACCCTTTGAGGTTAGAGCCGGTGACAAAGCGTTCATTTCCTGCGCTACCTTTTCCTCTTTGCCTGATCACTCAGTTTGTACATCAAAGGACGGAGATTTGATTTAACTTTCCCAACCAATTGAATAGCATATATTACAACTATTTTAATTTACGATTATTAGAATTAACTACCTTGTAAACCTCCTCTCGTGATCTTGAAAGGGTATTTTTTACCCCATTGCGTTTTTCGCCTGGGTCATCACTTCTAAAATTATTGAAAAATGGACCTGCTCAATAACATTCTAATCATGGCGGGCTTGCTTTCCGGAAGCATCGTCTTGTTGATCCTGACCGTCTTCTACTACCTCCGCGCCAGCCAAAAGGATTGAGACAGTGATTCTGGTGCTTCTGGCACTAAATTCTTAACCATTTAACCTTGCCCTTTTTCCGCGGTACTGCGTCAAGAAGCCTTCATTTAGCCCTTCGGCTTGCCGGGGGATCTTCGACTCGCTAAACTCAGCCTTTTTTCCCCTCCAGAG
>CAZIVQ010000222.1:0-6567 GCA_964542415.1 uncultured Bacteroidia bacterium
GGGCCATGGCCCGGTTTACCGCTGCGATTTTTCCCGCACGCGGGGCCTGGTGCAAGTGGCTCACTGCTGGGTGAGAGGCCACGATTTCTGCCGTGCGATCCGTCGAGCCATCGGTCACAAACAACAGGTGCAGGCGGTCAGCGGGGTAGTGCTGGGCCAGGCAATCGTTGATTTTTGCTTTGATGAATGCCTCTTCGTTGTAAGCCGCCACGATGAGGGTCAAGGGGGGCAGGGCCTCATCGTTTTGGGGCAGGGGCGGCTCCGGGCGAGGGCCTTTTTTTGTCTGGCCTGCACGCAGCAGCAGATAAAGCAGCAAGCCGTACCCCAGGTAGGTGTAGAACAGCAGCAGCAAGGCAACCCAGCAAATGATTTCTAACAGCAGATACATGAGCGGCGGATGAAGCGGAGGGGAACATGGCGCAGGCAAGTATAACAAGAATTTTGCCGCCAGTCAGGCAGCCGGTCGCCTGCTTCTGACCAAAAGCGTAGCAATTCTTTCCGCTGAGGGAAAATGCTCGCTACGAGTGGGGAATATTCTTTCTTTTTGACAATGAAGGCTTCCAAAATAACGCTATCCATCTTGCTTGATCTTCCTGAGGAGCCGGGACAGGTCTGCGCGATTTGGGATGATTTATTTCGTCAACGTCCCTAAAAGTCAGTCGCATTTCTCGCTTTTTCTGAGAAAGCAAAAATAACGCTCATGCCCGCTCGAACTATTTCTGTCTGGGCCAGCCTCCGGCTGATGCTGGTATTGTTCGCGCCGCCTTTGGCGGTGGGGGTAGGCGCATTTGTGCTGTTTGACACGGATAACCAGCCTACGGCCTACGAGGCAGAAGGGCGCTTGGAGGTGGTGTTGATGCCGGGGGACAGCATGCAGCAGGCGCTACACCGGACCGCAGCCGGCAACCGCCATTCGAGGGACTTGGCTCCTTGGTTGACCTCAGACAAGGTGTTGCGGTTGGTGGGATTTGTGTTGACCCGGGAGAAGCTTGCCGGAGGCCATGCCGATAGCATGGTGCAAAAGCTCCCCTTACCTCTGCGGCGGCATGCCTGGGAGGCCTTGGACCAGCGGTTGTCACAGTTACAGGTAACCTGGAGCGAAGAGCCCGGGGACAGCCTGATCCGCTTACTGATGCGGCGCTGGGACTACCATCCTGAGGCCCTGCGCCGGAGCTATCGGGTCACCTCGCTTTCGGCTACGGCCTTGCTGGTGAAAGCCACTGCGGCGGGGCCGTACAAGGCCCGGGTGCGGGTAGAATTGCTCTGCCAGCAGTTTGACCGCTACTACAAGGCGGTCTGGCAGGAGCGGCTGGAGGAAGAGCTGCTGCTACGGCGCAACTGGGTGCGGCAAACGCGGCAACAATGGGAAGAGCGGCAGCGTGCCCTAAGCCGGGAACAAGCCCGCTTGCGGGGACCCGAGGCAGATGCGACCATGCGCCACCTGCTTATGCAAATCGGTGCCCTGGAAGTATCCCGGGCCGAAACCTCGGCCCGGGTGGAACGGCTACGGGCACGCTTGCAGCAGTCGCCGCAGGCGGCTCCTCCTGCCAACTCGCAGCCGATCATCCGTACTGCTTACCGGGCGGCCCCGGAGGCCTGGCTGGCGCAAGCTTCCCGGCGCGCGCTTACCCTGCAATTGACCGAGACCCTTTCGCGCTTGCAGGCCCTGGACCAGCAACTGCAACGGCTTCGCAAGGCCCTGGCCGCTCACGAAGCCCAGGCCTTGGGCCCTTTTTACCTGGAAGCAAACCAAGCAAAAGCCACCTATGAAACCGCCCTGGCAGCCGAGGAGGCTGTCGTCCATCAGCTCCGCCAATTGCCTCAAAGCCTGCGACTGCCTGAAGCCGTGCGCGTTCGTCGACCCCATCCGGGGGCCCCGTTTTGGCTGGGAGGGCTATTTGCCGTTACTTCTTTTCTGCTCTGGGGTATATTTTTGCTACAGATTGGCTATTTTCGCCGCTGGTAATTTAGACCCGGAGGCAAGCACGAGGCCTGCCTGCTGCCTGCGAGAAAACCAGTCAGTTGCCAAAAGCAACGGTCCGTTGAGACAGAGGCCAGGACCATTCAGGTTGCATTTACTCCCATTGATACCGGCCAAACGGCCACTTAGGATAGAAGGGTGCCGATTTTGGCCGCTGAGTAGTAATTTTTAGCGCCTCATATAGTTTTCTCTACCATTGGCCTGCCCTTGAGGATTTTCGGCAGGGTCTTAGCACCACTAATAGGGGAACGACTCATTTCGTCATGGAGCTTATCAATTTCCTGCGGGTACTGGTCCGAAGAAAATGGCTGATTCTGGCAATTTCCAGCGTCGCCATGGTGACCACTTTCTTGATTGCTCGCAAAGCCCCGGAGGTATATAAAGTTTACGGTCGCCTCTCGGCGGGTATCATCGGAGGCAATGATGCCTATTTTTCCCCGGTCAATGTGCAAGGGCCGCAGAAGTACGAAATCGAAGCCCACTTCAAGAACCTGGAGGAAATGGTCCGCTCGCCGCGGGTGCTGGAATTGGTTTCCTATCGCCTGATGCTCCACGACCTCGAACGCAAGGAGCCCTTTCGAGACCTCTCGGTGCTGAAGCGGGCCTACTCTTCCGAAGAGTTGCGGGTGGCTCGGCGGCGGTTCAAACTCAAGCGAGACTCGATCCAGTCCCTGGTTTCTACCGACGAGTTGGAGCGTAAACACCTGGACATGGTCCAGAAAATGGCCTATGACCCTCCGGCGCTGCGAGAAGGCCTGGAAGTACAGCGCATTCCCGGAACCGACCTGATCGGCATCGAGTACCAGGCCCAAGATCCCTATTTCGCAGCTTTTGTGGTCAATACCCTGGGCCAAGAATTTATCCGCTATCACGCCCACCATCAGGCAGCGCGTAGCAAGAGCGCGATTGATTTTTTCGAAACCATGGTGGCCGAGAAAAAATCGGAGCTAGATGAAAAAATGAAGCTCTGGGAGCGCTACCAGCAAGACCAGGGCATCACCAATGTGGTGGACCCAGCCCAAGGGGTCCTGAATCGCATTGAGCTGCTGGAGCGCGAGCGCGAAGAAGCCAATCAGGCGGTGTTTGCCGCAGAGCGTCGCCTCATCGACCTGCAACGCGAGCTCTCGGAAGGCAACCGCCCGGATTACCAGACCGAAGTGGTCTCTCGCAATACCAGCCAAGCAGTCATGCTACGGCAGCGGCTCAATCGCCTCAACGAACAGTTTGTGCAGGCCGGACTGGAGCAACCCACCTTGCTCGATTCACTGGTGAGCACCCGTGATGAGCTCAGCCAGACCTTATTCGATGCGGTTGTGGCGGGACATCCCGAGATGCCCACCCCCGACCGGCAGTTGGTGCAGGAGCAGATCGACAATGAGCTGCGGCTGGAAGTGGCACGGAGCCGGATCCGAGCCATCGACCAGGAGCTACGCAAGCTCGGCGGCCGGGCAGGCAGTTTTACTGCTGCGCAAGGTGGGACCCCCTCTGCTTATGGCAAGCAGGTAGAAGTGGCCCGGGATGCTTACCTGTTGGCCCTGAACAAATACAACGAGGCCCGCCTTGCGGCGACCGAAGACATGATCCCCGGGACCATCACCCAGGTGGATCTGGTGCAGGCGCCCGAGCAGCCGGAACCTTCGCGCACCTTGCTACTGGTGATTCTTGCCGGGCTCATGAGCCTCGCCCTGTGTGTGGTGGTCATTTTTGCCCTCGAATACCTTGACAACAGCATCCGCTATCCCTCGCGTTTTACCGCCCTGACCGGCCTCAAGCCCCTGGGCTTACTCAACCGGATGACCACCACTAACCTAGACCTCGTCACCCTGTTTGAGCAGACGCACAAAAACAGCAGCCTGGAAAATTACAAACAGCTGCTGCGCAAGATTCGCCATGAAGTGATGGCCGTCGGGCCCAAGACTTTGCTGATCACCAGCACCCGCGATGGCGTGGGAAAGACTTCGCTCATGGTTTCACTGGCCTATTCGCTGAGCCTCAACCAGAAAAAAGTGCTGCTGGTGGACACCAACTTCAAGCAGCCCTCGCTCACAGAAATTACGGCTGCTTCCCCGGCTTTGGAGCGCTACCTTAGTGGCCAATTGCCCCGCAAAGCCCTCATTTCCAATTCTGTCTTCAAAGGCGTGGACGTGATCGGCTGCGAAGGGAGCACCCGCTCGCCAGCAGAGATCTTCTCGGAGGAAGCCTTCGAAAACCTCCTCATCGACCTCTCCCGTGAATACGACCACATTCTGATGGAAGGCCCGCCCTTGAATCAGTATGCCGACTCGCGGGAACTGGTGCGCTACGCGGCCAAGGTCCTGCCGGTATTCTCAGCTGAATATGAGCTGACCCCCACCGACATGGACTCGCTGAGCTACCTCAAGAGCCTCTCCAGCCAGGCCATGGACCCGGTGCTCAACAAGGTGGAGCTGGCCAACCTGAATCAATAGCCGTCCAGAGGCTTCTGCATGATCCTTCTCGAATCCTTGCTGCTGCTGTATGTGGGCTACGTGGTGGCCTACACCCTCATTTTTTCGCTGGCGGGCCGCTTACGGCCGAGCCATTCGCCCCGAGAAGAGGCCCCGCCTCGGTCCATGGCGGTGCTGATTCCGGCTTACAAAGAAGATGCGGTGATCGTAGCGACGGCCCAAAAGGTCCTGGAGCAAGCCTACCCGAATTTCTCGGTGATCGTGATCGCCGATCAGTTGCAGCCGGAGACGCTGGCGAAGCTACGCGCCTTGCCGCTGCAAGTGGTGGAGGTCGATTTTGTCCAAAGCACCAAAGTCAAAGCCTTGCAGGCAGGGTTGGCTCAGGCAGCTCATCCGGCCGAAATCGCCGTCATTCTGGATGCGGACAATGAGATGGCCCCGGACTTCCTGGCCCAGCTCAACCGCTGCTTTGCCGCCGGGCAGCGGGCGGTGCAGGGGCATCGTACCGCCAAAAACCGCAACACCGAGCTGGCAGTGCTCGACGGCCTGAGCGAGCGCCTCAACAACCACATCTACCGGGCGGGGAGCATCGGCTTGGGGCTGTCGGCCAGCCTGATCGGCTCGGCCATGGCTTTTGAGTGGACCTTGCTGCAAGGGACCCTGGCAGAGATGGACGCGGTGGGCGGCTTTGACCGTGACCTGGAAGTGCGCCTCCTGAAGCAGGGGGTGAAGGTCCATTACCTGCTGGATGCGGTGGTCTACGACGAGAAGACGGCCAAGCAGGACGACTTTGCCCGGCAGCGCCGCCGCTGGATCGCCAGCCAGTACGAGTACCTGGCCAAGCATGCGGGCACGGGCCTGCGGGCGCTCGCGCGGGGCGACTTCGCCCTGTTCAACAGCGCCTTGCTGCGCAACATCCAGCTGCCGCGGGTCCTCAACCTGGGGCTGATCACCTTGCTGGCGCTGCTGTCGTTGCCCTTGGCGCCTTGGCTGGTCCTCGGGCCGGAGCTTTGGGTGAGTTTGTGGGTGCTATTTGGCTTGGCGCTGTTTCTGGCTGTGCCGCTCAGCTTCTACGACCGGCAGTTTTTCCAGGCGCTCAAGGCGCTGCCCGGGGCATTCTGGACCATGGTCAAGCTGCTGTTCAAGCTCAAGGGGGCCAATAAGTCGTTTTTGCACACCTCGCACGGGCATACGGGAGAAGGGGAGAAAAAAGAAGGGCAGCCGTAGGCTCAGCCGGATTTCCGGACCAAGCGTGGACCTGTGCGTAATCCGGCCGGGAAAGAAGACCTCTGCGACCATGTTATTGGTCACTTTTTTTAAGCATCCGAAGCTTAACCGCCAGCAGGACATTTTCCCGGATTTCCTCCGGGGATTGTTGTTCCGCTGCCGTCTTGATAGCTGCTTTAAGTTGGGCCAGGGTTTCCGGGGAAAACGTAGCTTCGCCCATGCCGTTGACGCCTCCCGGGTTTATAACTTTGTCGGGTTTCATGTCAAAAGTTATCAAATTTCGACAATTCTATCAACACTTCTCCTCCCACCGCCCCCGCTTTAACTCATGCACCGCACAGCGGTCCGGCCCAAAGTCCCGGTATTCGACAAACTCAAAGCCCAGGCGCTGGTAGAATCGAATGGCGGCTTCATTGCTGACCAGCGGATCGATCAGGACCGCCGTCACGGCCGGGTCGGCGAAGCAGCGGTTCAGGGCCAGCTGCATCATCTGCGTGCCGTAGCCTTGGTTCAGGCAGTCGGGCTCGCCGATCCAGATGTCGAGGGCGCGGAGGTTGGGGGGTACTTCGCCCCAATACCGGCTCTCCTCCTCGGCCGGGTCGATGAGCTGCACAAAACCGATGGGCCTCCCGTCTAGCTCGGCCATGAACTGCTCCCGCCAAGGTGGGTCAAGGGAAAAATTTTCCTCCCAGGCCCAATCATCGTTCGGGTCGGAGGCAATGACGTGGGGCTGCTCGTCCCAGCGGCGTAGCAGCGGGATGTCTTCTCGGGTGGCTGGACGGAGTTGGAGGGGCATGGGGGGAGAAGTCTTTTTGGGCCTAATTCGTCATTTCTTTGTAGCTTTTCTATCCTACCCCTTATGAGGGTTTTGAACCCTACCGGTTATACACAAAGTTGAGAAAAGCGCCTTCCCCGCCTCTTGCGGGGCCTGGA
>CAZIVQ010000223.1:0-6556 GCA_964542415.1 uncultured Bacteroidia bacterium
ATCCATGCGAACGATCCCCTTTCTGCTCAGCTTGCTGCTGCTGTGGGCCTGCCAGCCAGCGGCTTCAGATTCTGCCAGCACCTCATCTCCTGAAAACCAACCTGTAGGAAGCCCGGCAGCCCAAAAAGCCAGCCTCGGCCCGCAGCGAATCGAGCCGCCGGTACCCACGGCTGACGTGAGCTTCAGGGCTTACTCCCTCGAAAGCCCGCAGGCAGCCACCTTAGAGGCGGCCCGGGGCACCCGTATCCATATCCCAGCCCAGGCTTGGGTCAATGCGCAGGGAAAACCGGTGACGGCAGCCGTCGAGCTGACCTACCGCCAGGTGTTTGATCCCGCAAAAGTGATTCTCAGCGGCATTCCCATGCAATATGATTCGGCCGGGAGCCAGGGCCATTTTCGCACGGCCGGCATGGTAGAGATGCGGGCCGAGAGCCAGGGAGAAGAGGTCTTTTTGGCAGCAGGAAAAAGCATCGACATCGACCTGCGCTCAGCGGTCGACGACCCATCCTACAACTTCTACTACTTCGATGAAGCGGCAGGTCAATGGCAATTTCTTGCCCCCAACCGGGCCGCGGAAAAGCCGCTGGAACTGACCCGGGCGGAACGCGCCGCCCTGGAAGCCCAGCTGGTGCGAGAACTTGGGCCCGCCCCGCAGGTGCCCCGCATGTTGAATGAGGGCGACTATCCGCTGGAGTTTGATGTGGACTATGCCGCCTACCCGGAGCTGAAGCCCTACCAAGAGTTGGTCTGGCTGGTGCAATCGCCGGGCAAAGGCGACCGGGACTTCCTTTCGCCCGATCAGATGGACTGGGTGCTGGGGCAAGTTTGGGAAGAAGTAACATTGACCCGGCATGATGCCAAGGGGCGCTACGCCCTGCAACTCGAAGGGGCGAAGCCGGTGAGGCTGCTGGCGGAGCCCGCCGCGGCCGCCGCTGGCTACGATCGGGTGCAGGCGATTTTTGCCGAAATGAAAGCCGCCTACGCCGCCCGGTGGGCAGAGCACCTGGCCCAGCTGCAAACAAAGGCCCTCGCCGAGCAACAGACCGGGCGCTTCCAGCGCAGCATGAAAATCAACCAGCTGGGCATCTTCAACATCGACCAGATCTACAAAATGCCCGACCGCCAGGTGATGGCCGCCAACTTCGTGGCTGAAGGGAATTCGCACGAATTCCAAGCAGTCTACCTCGTCATGCCAACGGAAAACATGTCCCTATGCGTCAAGCAGGAAAAATGGCCTATTTTTGCCTATTCTCCCTCCGTCGCCGGAAAAGTCATCGCCATTGGTCCCAATGAGGAAATTTTTCTGCTGCCCACCACGGAGCTGCCCCAGGCCCAGCAAAAATCTATGTCCCCCACCGAAGTCGTGCTCAAACCCACTGGCAAACGCATTGGCTCTCCCGAAGACCTGCGTGCCCTGCTCCAAGCGGGCTGAGGCCCTGCCCAATCCTTTTTTCCCTCCAAAACCGCCTGAACATGCACCCTTTTCTCCTGACAGGTCTTTTGGCCTGCTCGCTGATCTGCCTACCCTTTTTCTCCCTCTACGGCCAATTGTTCGAAATCAAACAGGACAACCGCTGGGGCTTCGTCGACAGCAAAGGCGAGGTGGTGGTACCGGCGCGCTACGACTTCGTGTTTGGCGACACCCTCGTTTCCCGGCCGGAACAGGGGTATTTCGTGCTGCGGCAAGGAAAACAATTTGGCTTGTACCACCTCCAGCGTGGGGAAGTGATCGCCCCGACTTATTCGCTGCTGCGCATGCGGGGCAGGGAACCCGGGCGCTGGTTCGTGGAGGTTAAGGATCAGCAACGCTATGGGGTCTTGGATACTTTGGGAAAAGAAATCGTACCCCTGGCCTACGAGGCCATCGAAGACCTGGGCGCGGGCATCTACAAAGTCCGGCAGGGCCAGGCTTGGGGCTTGTATGCCAATGCCTTGCCCGGCCGCCTGCCGGTGGCTTTTGCCTCGCTGGACTTGAGTGGGGAGCGGTTTGTGGTGGGGAGAAATAGCCAGGGCTTTTCTGCCTGGGAAATAGGAAAAGGCCTGCTGGTGAAAAATTGTCCCGACTCGCTCAGCTACCTCCCCAATGGGCTGGCCCAGCGCTGGCAATGGCAGCCCGACACCACCCAGCCCGACAGCCTGATGGCTGGAGCCTGGTGCTTTGGGTTGGCCAGCCTGCAAGGGGATTGGCTATCGCCGGTCATCTACGAAGCTGCCGAGGCTGTCCATGGCTGGGTGCAGCTGAAAGCCCCCAGCGGCTGGGCCTTGTACGACGCCCAAGGGCGAGAAGAACTGCCCCCGAGCTACGACCGCTTCGCCATCGATGACGCCCAGACCATTTGGTTTAAGCAAGATAGCCATTGGGGCCTCTACGACCCGGCGGGCGATTCGGCCCGTTTTGCAGCTGTGCTCAGCCGGCGGGGAACCTTCCAGGGACCGGTGGCCATCGTGAACCAAAGCGGCCGCCTCGGCCTGATCAACCGGGCGGGGAAGCTGCTGGCCCCCCTGGAGTATGACCGCATCGTCTGCTACGAAGGGGGGACGGTGCGGCTGCGGCAGCGCAGCCGCTGGAGCCAGCTCGTCCACGATGAGCAGGGGCAGCTCCAGCCCAAGCGGCGGCTGGTCATCCGCCGGGCCAGCGATGCAGTCACCGGAGCAGGTCAGCAGCAGACCCACTGGGAGGACGTTGATCCCGCCGAGTATGGCTGGGTTCAGGACCGGGAGGGTCGCTGGGGGCTGCGCGACTCGGCCCGGCAGGTACGCATTCCCCCGCAGTTCGATGAGGTCTATGTGCTGCCGCAGCGGGAACTTTCGCTGGTCGTTAACCAGCCTCAAAACCTGGTGCATCGCCGCTGTGGGCTGGTCCACCACCCTTCTGGCCGGGTCATCATTGCCCCCAAATACAACATGATCTTCCTGGACGATTTCCGGGAAAGCCCCATCGCCCGGGTGCAGTACGGTCACGGCGCATTTGCCCTGATCGACTACCGGGGACGCGCGATGCTGTTGCCTCGTATCGGGTACATCAGCCCGTTCGTGGACGGCATTGCTCGCTACTGCGAGAGCTACGAGCGAGCCCCGCTGGTCAAGCAGGTGGGGCAGCAAACGAAGCTAGCCCCAGGGCGGGGAAGGTGGGGGCTGGTCAGCATCCGGGAAGGCTTCCGGAAGACTGAAGCGATGTTTGCCGAAGTGCAGCCGCCGCTGCAGGGGGTGGTCCCGGTCCGGTCGGGTCATCACTGGGGGGCCCTGGACCTGGGGTTCGACACCTTGTTGCAGGCCCATTTTCAGGCAGTCGCGGTATTGGAGGCAGGAAAAAATGAGGGAACCCGTGGCGGCCCTGGGGCAGCTTTGCGGGTGGAGCGGAAAGCCCGTCGCTTCTTTTACCTTGACACCTTGGGGCGGTTGCTTTTTACTGGCGACTGGTGGCAAAGTGGGGATTTTCATGACGGACGGGCCTGCGTACAGCGCGAAGATATGGGCTTTTGGGGCTATATCGACCGGGAAGGCAAGCGCGTCATTTTACTCAGTTTCGAAAAAGCCCAGGACTTCAGCGAGGGGTTGGCGGCGGTAAGGCAGGGCATGCGCTGGGGCTACATCGACACCTTGGGAAAATGGGTCATTCCCGCTACCTACTATACTGCGGGCCCTTTCCGGGACGGCCTGGCCCGGGTCAAGAAAGGAAGCCGCTATGGCTTCGTCGACCGCACCGGCCGCTTTCAACTCCGGCCGCGCTACCAGCGAGCCACGGACTTTGAGGCCGGGCGGGCCATTGTGCGCAAGGGCAAGCGCTACGGTCTCATCAACCAGCAAGGGCAGTGGGTGCTGCGGCCCCGCTACCAGCGCATCAGCCGGGTGGGAGACCATTTTAAGGTTAAACGAAAAGGCCGCTATGGCCTGGTCGACCGGCAGGGCAAGGTGCTGGCCCCCACCCGATACGCTCAGATGGGGGATGAATTTTTTGCCAGTCGCCTCCGGGTGCGGATGGGACGCTACTTTGGATTTCTGGATGAAAAAGGCGAGGAAGTCATTCCCCCCGCGTATCGCCTGGCGGGGGACTTTGGACCCGATGGCGCCCCGGTGCGGGGAGGAGAAGGCTGGGGCTTAATCGACACCCTGGGCAATTTTGGTGGCATTTCCCGGGCAGATAGTCGGCAAGAGATCCGTACCCGTTTTCAAAACATCAGGCACCTTACTGATCTCAGAGAACCGGTCGAGGAGGTGGAAGCACGGGCTTTGGTCAGAATATTGGCCCCCAGCTTCTGGAAAAGCTACCTCCCCTACGCGCAGGTGGCGGCGCCCAGTGAAGGCATCATGGTGGCGCGCAGCGAAAAGTTATATGGCCTCATGGACCTGAGCGGCAACGTCTTGATTGACTCCGAATGTGAGTCCATCACCGCCCGAGGCGGCTGGTTTCGCATCGTCAAAGACGGCAACATCGGCTACCTCAATGCAGCCGGGAATTGGTTGTACCCGGTAGAATGAGTAAGGCTCATACTTCTAGACAAAAAGAAGATTTAGACAGGATGTACAGAATTTTACAGGATTGTATGTACCTAAAAGGCATTCTGTTAATTCTGCGAATCTTGTTAATCCTGTCTAAAACTGAACCCTCCAATGGGAAATGTCCAGTAGTTTGAGCAAGGCTATTCTCCCTGCGAAAAAAACAGGGCATTGTTGCCGTGGTTGCCCGTGGCTTCTTGCCACTGCATGATCAGCTCGAAGGTGTTGTTGGATTTCACATAATCCATGTAGCCCTTAACCCCGGTGGTACCCACGAGCTTTTGCAGCGCCACTTTTTCCCCTTGAGAAGGCTGATCCGGCAAAAAAGACCGCAGCTCGTCGATGTCGTAGAGGGTGACGACTTGCTCGAAATCTTCCAGGCCATACAATTCGCAGAAGTTGCGGTACTGCGGCAGGCGTTCACGTTCGTGGTCGAGGGGCGTACTCATAGGGATTTTTTAAAAAAAGGCCGGATCAGCTCAGGCGGGGTCATAAACGATGACCGGCAGCCCGCGATCGATTAATTCTTCCTTGACTAAGCGGCTGATGGTGGTCCAGGCTTGGGCTCCCTTCACGGTGCCGAGTCGGGACATGTGGATACTACAGCCTTGGGTGTGGGCCAAGAGGGCGATGCGTTGCAAGCCCTGCCGGATGGCCGTTTCGGGCACCAAAGGCAAGGCCTCGGAGCGGCCCTTTCGCTGCAAGCCAATCAGGTTGGCGACCCAGCATTGTGGCACGACTTCCACAAATTGAACTTCGCCCAGCGGCAAAGGTTGGAAGCCTTTTTCTTTAAACCATTTTTTGTAGGCCTTTTCCGGCTTCCGCCAGCGGCGGGAGAGAGATTGTAACCAGGGATCTTCCCAAGCCCCCAGGTCATTGCAGAGCTGTACCACGATGCGAGGCCCCTCGCCGGTTGGCTGGGTCACGTCGCCTTGGAGATATTGAATGGCCATGTGAGCAAGGTGAAATTCAGTGAACCTCAGGTAGTTTCTGAGCCGACCGCCATTCCAGGTATTCTACTGCTATGGGGTAGCGCTCAAAGTCTGAAATCGGCTCCCGCTCCCCTTCGCGGATTTGCCGGGCCAGCGCCAGGGGATCTTCGCTCCCAGCCTGCCCGGGCCAGAGGTAGTAGCGCGCACCGCCTTTGTAGTTTTTGTCTGCCAAGCGGGCTGCCAAGGCCGGTATATGTTCTACGGTCTGCCAGGCAGTTAGGTACAGCAGCGGGCTGAGGAAAAATGCCAGGGGCAGAAGCAAGCGTTTTGGCAGGGAGAATTTTTCCAATCCCCTCACCAGGGGCCAAAGCAGTAGCAGGTAGGGCCAGAGGTAAAAGACATAGTTGTCACTCACCGGGTAGCGCATGGCAAATAGCCAATACGGCAGCCAAGCCCCGAGCCACCACCAGAAGAGGGAGCGATCATTGCGCCAGCAAAGCCAGCCACCCCAGCCCAGCGGCAGCAGCCAGAGATGGAAGTTGTAGAGCAGAAAAATGAGGCTGCGCAGGGAGCCACCAGCCAACCCAGCCAGCGAAAAAGCAAAGACCTGCTCCCCTGCGCTGGGTTCGGCAAAGACCCACCACCACGGATGGGTACCGAGCCAAAAGGGCAAGACAAACAGCCAGCTGCTGAGCCCGAGCAGCAGCCCGGCGCCCACCAGCACCCGGCGGGGTTCTTCTGCCAAAAACCGGAGCCCGTACAGCCCTACCACCGGCAGCAACAGCACATGTTGGATGTGGGTGAGCAGGGCCAGGCCCAGCCAGAAACCCACCCAGGGAGCGCGCTTTGCGGTCCCAACTTGCAGGTCCTGTGCCAGCGCGTGCCAGGCCGAAAGCGCCAGGTAGGCGCTCAGGGTATAGACCTCGATGGTGACTGCCTGCCGCCACCAGCTGAAGCTGACAGCAAAAACGACCACCCCTGTCCAGGCCAGCCCGGAAGACACAAACAGCCGCAGGTGCTGGTACAGCCGTCCGCAAGTGAGCAGAGCAAACAGCCCCACCACCGCCCAGAGCACCTGCACCGGATCGCTCCCAGGGAAGAGCCGCAGGGCGAGGTGGTTGAGGTTG
>CAZIVQ010000224.1:0-6532 GCA_964542415.1 uncultured Bacteroidia bacterium
GCGGCGATTTGGCCCTCAGTTGGTTATCTCTGGGCTAGTAACTAATTTTGTCCGCTCGATTCTGAGAGAAGCGACGAGCGATGTGGCGACAAGCGACAAGCGATGTGCGATGTGGCGACGAACGACAAGCGACAAGCGATGTGGCAACTGAGCGACAAGCGATATGCGATGTGGCGACGAACGACAAGCGATATGCGATGTGGCGACAAGCGACCTGAGACCGCAAGGTCGAAGCTACCGATTCTGACCGGCATCTGCGATCCGCGCCCTTCTACGTCCAGTTTGGCAAGAACCTTCGCGCCCTTTGCGAAACCTCTGCGCCCTCTGCGTTGAAAAACTCCGTGCCCTCAGTGGTAGAAAAAACAGCCCCTCATGCCCCGGAAAAAAGCCTTCAAAAAAAGCGCCTACTACGACCAACCCCGCTGCTTCGGCCGGGAGGACGCGCTAAAAGGGCGCTGGCGTAGCGAAGTCTTCGGTAACGACCACCCGCTGACCTTCGAGCTGGGCTGCGGCAAGGCCGCCTGGAGCCTAGGCATGGCCGCCCGCTATCCCGACCGCAACTTCGTGGGGGTCGACCTCAAGACCGACCGCATGTGGCACGCCGCCCGCGATGCCCAAGCCGCTGGCCTCACCAATGTGGCCTTCCTCTTCGCCCACCTCCTGCAGCTCGACGAGCAAGTCGCCGAAAACGAAGCCGACGAACTCTGGATCACCTTCCCCGATCCCTTCTCCAAAAAGCGGCAGGCCAAGCACCGCATGATCAACCCGCCCTTCCTCGCCGTCTACCGCAAATTGCTGCGCCCCGGCGGGGAGCTCCACTTCAAGACCGACAACCGCGAACTCTTCCACTACAGCCTCGAAGTCCTGGTCCGCGAGCCTGACCTGCGCTTCGACTACCTCACCTTCGACCTCCACGCCGCCGAAGAGGCCCCCGCCGATGCCCTCATCACCACCGGCTACGAGGAGAAATTCCTTGAAATGGGGAAGGAGATCAATTATGTGGCGATGAGGTTTGAGACCTAAAAGAAACAACCCCCGGCTTTCACCGGGGGCCTTCCATTTTCCTACCTTCTATTCTTGTGTCAGGGAAAAGCGGTCAGCAAAACACCAAGCGCTTTTTTTTCAGTGAACAGTGAGCAAAGAACAGTGAACAGAGAAAAATCCCGGTCTATATTCCATATTCTACCCTCCATACTCTCTTTTCACAAATTAGCCGAGGGCTTGACTTCGTAGATCTCCGTGTCGGAAACTTCGAGCAGGATCATCTCGCAATGGGCATCGGCTTCTTTGAGCAGGTCGGGGTAGCTTTCGAGGGAAAGTTCCTCGGCATGCTGAATGAGCCATTCGACGATGCGCTCGGGTTGGTTGTCGTAGAGGAAATGGAACTGCACGCAGTCCTCCAGGAAGAGGTCGGTGAGGCGCAGGGAGATCATGTTTACCGGGGCGTGGAAGCGGGCTTCCAGCAGAATGTTGCGGCAGTTGGTGACGCGCAGGCCTTCGGGGTTCACGGCTTCGCCATGGTCCATCCGCATTTCCGTTTCTTCTCCATCTTCCCAATGATGCAGGTCGAAGATGAGGTTGAATACGTTCAGGTCTCGAAGCTGGGTAGGGGTCAGTTCTACTTTTCGCATAGCGCTTTGGTTTCTTTCGTTGGCTCAAATATAGAAGGAGGGTTCCGGGCTAAAAAGCCGCTTTCGGAGGCTTTGTTACATATTTTTCCGCCCAGAAATCCCGCGGCCCGGTCCAGATGTTACAATCCAAAAGCCACGCCAGCTTCCTGCCGTTCGTGTAAGGATTTGTGCCCCTGAGACAGCGATAAGGGAAGCAAGACCGGCGTAAGGAAAATATCGGGCTGGCCATATTTTTTAGAAAGGAACCCCTGTATCAACCGCACTGGCTTGGAGGCGAAATCCTTGATCGCCTTCTTCCATGAGCGTTTTTTTGTCGTTGGCGGTTCCGTGGGGGAGAGGTAAGCTCAGACGCATGAAGCGGTAAGTTTACCCGAAAGCGATGCCACAACCCGCGGGAAAAGGAGCCCTTTCCGGTCGCGAGCCACGTAATACCCGTTCGGCCTTTGGGTCATAAGCGCCGGGCTTCCTCGCGCATGTGTTCCAAGCATTACATTCGGCCCCTTCTGCTCTTGGGGCAAAATCCTACATCCCTGGGGGCTATCACCGGCACCCCGCCCGGGCAAAAACTCTCTCTTTTTGCCCTGAGAAGGGGTGACCATAGCTTTCAAACCAACGAAGAATTAGCTAATTTGCCCCAGATAAAGGCGCAGGGAAATCGGCCCTGGCCTCACAGATGGTAAAGCTTTTTCAGATAAATTATGGCAGAAGGAGAACGCATCATAACCCGGGTGATAGAGGACGAAATGAAAAACGCCTACATCGACTATTCGATGTCGGTCATCGTCTCCCGGGCGTTGCCCGATGTGCGCGACGGGCTCAAACCCGTCCACCGGCGGGTGCTCTACGGCATGTCCGAACTGGGGCTGGCTAGCAACCGCCCCTACAAAAAATCCGCCCGCATCGTGGGTGAGGTCCTGGGGAAATTTCACCCCCACGGCGACAGCGCCGTCTACGACACCATGGTCCGCATGGCCCAGCCCTGGTCCCTGCGCTATCCCCTCGTAGATGGCCAAGGCAACTTCGGTTCTATCGACGGGGACAACCCCGCGGCTATGCGCTACACCGAGGCCCGCCTGCAGCGCGTCGCCGAAGAAATGCTCGCCGACCTCGAAAAGAACACCGTCGATTTTCGCCTCAACTTCGACGACTCCCTTACCGAGCCGACCGTGCTGCCGGCCAAAATCCCCAACCTCCTGGTCAACGGGGCCTCCGGCATCGCCGTGGGCATGGCCACCAACATGCCCCCCCACAACCTTGTGGAGGTGGTCGACGCCACCATTGCCTACATCGAAAGCCCCGAAATCGAGCTCAACGAGCTGATGGAGTTTGTCAAAGGCCCTGATTTTCCCACCGGCGGCATCATTTACGGGGTCGAAGGCATCCGGCAGGCCTATGAGACCGGCAAGGGCCGGGTCGTGATCCGATCCAAGGCCGACATTGTGGTCAAGAAAGACGAGCGGGAGCAGATCGTCATCACCGAGATTCCTTACCAGGTAAATAAGGCCACCACCATCGAGAAGATCGGCTACCTGGTGAGCGAAAAGAAGCTCGAAGGCATCTCCGATGTCAACGACGTCTCTGACCGCGACGGGTTGCGCATCATCGTCGACCTCAAGCGCGACGCCAACGCCCGGGTGGTGCTCAACAAGCTCTTCCAGATGACGCCGCTGCAATCGTCTTTCAGCATCAACAATGTGGCCCTGGTCAAAGGCCGCCCCGAAATCTTGGGGCTGAAGGACATGATCCATCATTTCGTCGAGCACCGCCACGAAGTGGTGGTCCGCCGCACCCAGTATGAGTTGGAGGAGGCCCGTAAGCGGGCCCATATCTTGGAGGGCCTGCTCATCGCCCTGGACCACCTCGACGAGGTGATCGCCCTGATCCGGGCCTCGCAGACCGCTGACGAAGCCCGGGAAGGCTTGATTGAACGCTTCGAATTGAGCGACATCCAGGCCAAGGCCATCCTCGACATGCGCTTGCAGCGCCTCACCGGCCTGGAGCGGGACAAAATCCAGCAGCAATTCAACGAGCTGATGGAACAAATCGAGTATTACGAGCGGGTGCTGGCCGATGAGGGCCTGCGCATGCAAATCATCAAGGATGAGCTTCAGGAAGTCAAGGACAAGTACGGCGATGCGCGCCGTACCGAGATCACCTTCGCCGAGGGCGAGATTCGCCTCGAAGACCTCATCGCCAACGAGGACATGATCCTCACCATCACCAACCAAGGTTACATCAAGCGCACCCCGGCAGCTGACTACCAGGCCCAAGGCCGGGGGGGCACCGGCTTCAAGGGGACGGGACGGAAGGAAGAAGATTTTGTGGAGCATATTTTCGTCGCCCGCACCCACAATACGCTGTTGTTTTTTACTGAGCGGGGCAAATGCTACTGGCTCAAGGTCTACCAGATTCCCAAGGGCGAGCGGGCCCACAAGGGCCGCGCCATCCAAAACCTGATTCAGATCGAATCGGGCGACCGGGTGATGGCCTTCATCACGGTCGAGGACCTCGGCGACGAGGAATTCGTCAAAGAACACAACATCGTGATGGCCACCCGCAAGGGGCAGGTAAAAAAGACTTCGCTGGAGGCCTACAGCCGCCCGCGGGCCAATGGCATCATCGCCATTTCTATCAATGAAGGAGATGAACTCCTCGAAGCCCGGCTGACCGATGGCCATTCGCAGATCTTGCTCGCCTCCCGGGCCGGTATGGTGGTGCGCTTCAATGAGGAAAGTGTCCGGGCTACCGGCCGCAACTCTATGGGCGTGCGAGGGATTAGCTTGCAGGACCAGAAAGATGACTGTGTGGGCATGGTGGTCGTCTCCAAAGAAACCGAATACAATTTGCTGGTGATTTCGGCCAATGGCTACGGCAAGCAGACGCCTATCGCGGAGTACCGCCTCACCAACCGGGGGGGCAAAGGGGTGAAAACCATGAGCCTTTCGCCCAAAACCGGACCGGTAATCTCCATCAAACTCGTCGAGGGCGTGGAGGAAGAAGACATCATGATCATTACCCGCAACGGCATCACCATCCGGATGAACATGAACAGCATCAGTACCTTGGGCCGCAATACCCAAGGCGTCCGCTTGATCCGGCTCAAAGGAGATGATCAGATCGCTTCGGTAGCCCGGGTCCTGGAAACAGATGAGGAGGACGATTCGACGGAGACAGAAGCAGGGGAGGAGGGCCAGGCACCGGATGGAGATGCCCCGGCAGAGGCATAATCTCAGTGATGGGAATTCGTTAGTTGGGTGACTTCGGTCATTTGCAAAAAAGGCGATTCTTGCTATTTTCGAAGCCTGTGAATGCCGGACCCTTATCCTGAGCTACTACTATTTTATGCAGTCGGATTTGGAAACTCAACCTTAAGTCTTTCCTAGTAATCCGCTTAATCTACCCTTAAACATCAAACTCTCTGCTCACTATGAAACGAGTCACCCTATTACTGGCCCTCGCGCTGCTGTTTAGCGTAGCGCTGCAGGCCCAGAAATCAAAAATAACCTCTGGGGTTTTGGCCCAGAACAATGGCGATGTGTCTGGAGCCGTCGAGAAACTGACCGAGGCCCTCGCCCATCCAGAAAAAGTAAAGAAAGAGAAGGACCTGCGCAAAGCGCACTATTACCTGCACAAGGCCTTTTATCAAGTAGCGGTCGATTCGTCGCTGACCGAGCTGCGCGGGCAGTATCCCGATGCGGCCATTAAGGCCAAGACCCACCTCGTAGCTGCCCTGGAAGGCGAAGAGGGCAAGCGCTACCGCAACCAGGCCACCCTTGACCAAGCCGAGCCCAACCTCTGGGCGGTGCTCTATAATGAAGGGGTCAACATCTTCAACAGCGGCTTCGATACCGGAGAGCGTCAGGACGAGCGGGCCCTCAAGTACTTCCTTGCCGCCGAAGACCTGGATTCTACCAACTTCTTCACCCAGCGCATGCTGGGGGCTACTTTCCTCATGGTCGAAGATACCCTTAATACCATCAACCACCTGGAAAATGCCATCGATATTTTTAAAAGCAAATATGTCGACGTAGACGAGGAAACCAAGGAGACCCTGATGGCTACCCCTGCTTATGAAAACGAGCTGGGCCAGATGAGCTACCTCTTTCAGCAGCTCGCTGTGATCTACAACCAACAAAATAATTTTTCCAAAGCCCTGGAAGTGATCGGCGAAGGCAAAGAGATTCTGGGCAAGGACGAAGGCCTCACCCGTCAAGAGCTGGGCATCTACCAGTCCCGACCAGAGCTGTTTGAGAATGCCCGGGAAAAATTTGAATCCGCCATTGCCGAAAGCCCCGATGACATCAACCTGAAGCTGTCCTATGCCGGCTTGCTAGAGCAGAATAAGCTTACTGAAGAGGCATTCGAATACTACCAGGAAGCTTATCAAACCGATCCCCAAAGCTTGCAGGCCAATTACGGTATGGGAGCCTACTACATCAACACAGCCGCGTTGCTCAGCGAGAAGAAGATGGAAATGAAAAAAGACGCGGAGATCGAAGAGGCCAACAACGAAATCATTGAACTGCTGAAAAAAGCCTACCCCTACATGAAGTGGCTGCACGAAAAGCAGCCCGAAAACCGCGAGTGGCTTTCGCAGCTGGTGACCATCACCCCCATCATCGGCAAAGAGGAAGAAATGGTCGAGTACGCCAAGAAGCTGCGTACCATGAGCGAAGGCAATGAGTAGCCTCGCCTTTCTTGCTACCCCAAAAAACGAGGCCGCGATCACCCGATCGTGGCCTCGTTTGGTTGATCACTTGGGTTTGGGTGACTCTCTAGCCTCATGAGGGGTTTGAAACCCCTCGCTACTCATGAGGCTAGCCATTAGTCTCGCAGAGCGATAAAGATCAGCTATTCTCAGCAGTCGAAAAATATTCCACAGGCATAACTAACTGCCCCTA
>CAZIVQ010000225.1:0-6508 GCA_964542415.1 uncultured Bacteroidia bacterium
AATGCTCCTGAATAAAGCGGCCGCTGCGATTGACAAAGGGTTCGCAGAGATACTGGTTCATTTTTTTTACCCTGGAAAAAACGCCCTTCCCGTTTTTTCGCATTACAGACACGTTGTCGTAGATGCTCAGCTCTGCATACTCTGCCCCTTGGAATCGCTTTTCGCTGAGTTTTACCGTGATCTCCAGGTTATCGGGCGGGGCCTCATTCTGTCCCCAGCCATACTTGGCCGCATTGCGGATCACGTTTTCGAACAAGATGTAAATCGCATGGTAGCCGACCGAGCCCCCGGGAATAGCTAGGGATATGTCATACTTCATGTTCTCGAGGGCTTGGCGGGCTAAGTCGACAAACACCTCCTCCTCCCGGTCGTATCTTTGCAGAATAAGCCTGACCACCAGCTTGTTCTTCGGTTTGTTGGGTGGGGGGAGAGTCCCTAATGCTGTCAGTTTGGTGGGGTCATCTTCGTCGATCAAGCGCCGCTGAAACTCAAAGCCCTCCAAATTTTCGGTCGCCGCAATGTACTTCAGCAGCAGCCGCTGCTTATAAAAGCGGTGCATCAGGTCGTGCATAAAGCGCACCGACTGGGTCCATTCAGGAAAGTCAGTCGTGACCAGGGCCAGAAAGTCAAAGCGCTCTTGGAGGTAGGTGATCAGCGTGTTGAGGTCGGACGTATCATGGGCCCCTCCTACGGCCGAAGCCAGCACGTGGCTGCCAATGTTGTGTGAGCCATTGCGGGAGATGATCCCGGCAAAAGCGGCTCGCAGCGACTCTTGGGCCGCCTTTGCCGCAAAGTCCATCCCTTCCTCCAGCAGGTAGTTGAAAAAAATGTCCTTGGCCACATCCGTGATCAGGCCGATCAGGTCTTTGTGCTTTTTTTCGATGAGGGCTTGCTGCGCTGCTTCAGGGAGGGCGGGGTCCAACGCGATCAGCAAAAGCAAATAGCCCTGGCCCACAAAGCCGATTTCGGCATCCTTTTTATACAAACCCTTCTTTTTCCGTTTATTAGCTGGCATCCCCAAGAGCGGAATAGCCATCTGCCAGGTGTTTTGCCCCTGCTTACCCACTTTCACCAGGTTGGTATGCAGGAGATGGTGTAGCATGGCCGCCAGGAACCGCACTCCTTTGTCTTCGATTTTGTCCGTTTCCTTTGCCGATGCCCCCCCATTGAAATAGTGGGTGTGATCGCCGTTGTTACTTCGGTCCATAAACTGTTTGTACCCCTCTTGAAAAGAGTTGAAACGAGCCATAAAGGTCGCGCCTCGTCCCACCTTAGCTGGCGTTTGGGCTGTTTTGAACTGGATTTTTGGGGAAGAATGGGCTTGCTCCACTTTATGCTGAAGGGCTTGTAGCTGCGCAAAAAACTTTTCACTATCCGCATGTTGCGAGGCGTTTCGGATGCTTTGATGGCTGGAAAAGTAGACCGAGGGATGCGTAGGCAAGCTAAAGAAACCATAATGGTGGGGGAGGCTGTAGTTTTCGTCTTGTTGCAGCGAATTAAGGATGCTGGTCCAGTTTTGCTGGATCAACCCTTTCTGAATGATGGCCTCTTGGGGGGCCTGTGCCCAGTAGCAGCCAAAGTCCAGGGGAGGATCTTCGGCCGAAAGCTTTACGAATTGGAAGAGCAAAGAGTCGATCTGCGCGGGCTCAATGTGCCAGAAAATACATCGGAGCAAGGAAGAAAGTCCCGATTTTGTGAACAGGTCTTTTTCTACCGTGGCCTCACTTTTAGCGGCCTCAAATAGGTCAATCTTGTCTAAGCCTAGCTCCTCCACGGCAGTGGGGGCCGATTCGGAAAAAGGCTCCGGTGCTGGTTCCGGAGCCTTTGGTTTAAAGTGATATTCCAGGTCAAAAATCGAGTACCTACGGCAAATATCAGAAGAAGAGAGCATGGGAGAGGGGCAAGGAGTGTTTATGTCATTATGAATTAACGCAAAAATTTTAAAACAAACAATTTTTTAAGTGGCTGAATGGTCGGTTAAAGGAGAAATATGAGAAGGAGGAAGGAGGTTACGATATTGGTGGGAGAGAATTTTTTTTACGTCTGCCGGTTTTAAGTGGGGGGATATGTCGGAAGGGCTGATCTTCAAATGGTTAAGGAGATGCCTCTGGCCAATGACGCCCGCCTGGCAATGGAAGTATTTGCCTTGGGACGGGTGGTGAAGGTAGTTTATGTAGTATGCTACGCGCTCGTCAAATATTTCATTATAAAAATACTTGCTGTTCAAAGGTTCGATTAAGGGGGCAGCTACTATCCCATGAGAGCCCGGTAAGATAGAAGTTAGCTTTTTTCGAAATAAAGGAGTTTTGGCATCTCCTAGCCCTTCCATCATGAAGAAAATAAGCCCGTCGTCGGCCAGATCCGTCAAGGCACTAACCATCTGCTCGGTAAACTCGCTCAACCCATCTCTCCCAGCCCGGTTGGCATAGGGGATACAAATCTCCCCGGCTGCGGGATAGAGCAGGCTGTTGGGGTTAAGGAAAATAAGGCGGGCTTTTTCTTCCGCTCTCAAAGTTCCTTCATAATAGATAAGGTTGTCGAGCTGTACCCGATGGGCATGATTTTGCCGGACATTCTGCTGGGCCAATTCAATGGCATGCCGGTCTTGGTCGATACACCGTACCTTCATCTGCGTCACCTTCTCCGCCATGATGCCCACGATCCCATTGCCACAACCAATGTCAAGCGCAAGACCATCTGAGGCCACCTTCTTCACATAGGTACGCACCCATGGTTCGTGTACCCGCCAGCTCAGCCATTGATCGACATAGAGGGGCAGATGTTCTTTGCCGTGCGGCGAACTCCGGGTACGGAATCGCAAATGATCATCGACCAGGAGGTAACCCGGCTCGATAAACGCTTGAAGGTTGCCCTTCATAATAGGTTGAATAAAGGGAGGAGTGACAAAGGAAGGGGCAGGAGAGGAAGGGGCCGTCGCCAAGGAAGGACTGGAAAAAGAGCTGAGGGGGCTCATCACATGAGCAAAATCGGTTGCTGAGTCGTTGGGAGCCATCTGAAACAAGATAGGATGGTGGGGGTAAATGGTAGGATATATGTGAATTTAGGGGAAGAATGATTTACCTGCTCATGGCAGGAGTGCCGAGTCAGGGGTAGGATGACCTGTTCGCCCGGGAGAGCAATCTTGCTCAAATATGAATAGGGAAGGGGAGACCTCCCCTCGCTATTCATGGGCAGAGCAAGTGCGGGAACAGCCGGGCTACGGCACAAACGAGGCATGGAAATCGGTCTTTAGATAAAAAAGAAGGCAGACCGGTGGGCGGGAGGCAGAACGGCAAAAAGGGAAGGGCAGAAAACATAGAAGCATGAATGGCTTTCGAGAAAAATAGCCTGCGACGAAGATACCTTCGCCAAAGGGTAAGTAGCTGGCAGCTTCTCGTCTTTTTTTGTGTAGATGGCTGAAAATGAGGAAGATAAATTTTTGCTTTCGAGCAAAAACGGAAAAATTCCGGGTCTTATCTCTCCCTAGTCCATCTCTTGGGGATGGCCGAGCCAAAATCCACCCCGAGCAGGATACTGTTGCTTGAGGTATTCGCTCACCATGAGTGGCGGAGCAGGCTCAACCTCGTAATACCCCAAGCGGTAGCCCGTGATTTCTACCCAGTCACCTACCGCCAGCCGGTGCAACTCAAGGGAGTATTTGACGGGAAGAATCTTGCTGTCTTCAAGTCGGACACTGGCAAAGGCTCGGCCTAGGCTTACCTTGGTGACCTGGACAAGCTTCCCGAAAAGTTGATCGTGGTTTTTCATGGCGCAAGGATTAAGGATTGGGTTTCACTTAATGCTACGCCTTTCCCCTTCCCAGCTTCCTTGCCTAAAGGTCGTTAGCTAGTCAACCTGCTGAAAATCAGGCCACAAAAAATATAACCTTGTTGATATTCGGAAAATATCCGTCTTTTTCCGCAAAGTTGTCGCATCCTGTCAGTCAATCTGTTCTTGACCAAATGCGAAAAAAATCCCCTCCCCTGGCTTTTTCGGGTATTCCGCTTTTCTCTTTTTCGAATAATTTTTTATGTTGAACGAACCAAAGCCGGATAAATCGTAGGACGGACATTGTCGATCTGCGGGCTCGGGGGAAGCCGCTTTTGTTCGATCTCCCGACCAACCATGAGGTAGGCGATATTGTCCTCGGTCAGCTCCGCCGCGTCGCGGCTTGTCACCATCCGGGCGTCCCGCATAACCGTGACGGTGTCGGCGATCTGCTTAACCTCATGTAGCTTGTGAGAGATAAAGAGGATCGTTTTCCCGCGTTCCTTGAGCTTAAAAAGTGTCTTAAAGAGCTGGTCGGTTTCCTGAGGGGTGAGAACCGCCGTCGGCTCGTCGAGGATAAGGAGTTCTGCATTGCGAAAAAGCGCCTTCAGGATTTCGACCCGCTGCTTTACGCCGATGGGAAGGTCCCGGATTAGCTTCCCCGCAGGCACCTCGAGACCGTTCTCACGGGATATTTCCTCGGTCATGGAGACCGTTTTCTCGGAATCAAAAAAGATACCGCCCCGCCGCGGCTCCACACCGAGAACCATGTTCTCCGCTACCGTAAGATCCGGCGCGAGCATCAAATGCTGGTGGACCATGCCGATCCCGATCGCGATCGCCTGGTTCGGATTCCTGAGTTCTACCGGCTTGCCCCGCCAGAGGATTCGCCCCGCCTGGGGCTGCTCCACGCCAAAGATCATCTTCATCAAGGTAGACTTTCCCGCCCCATTCTCGCCAACTACAGCGTGAATGGTCTGTTCCTCTACCTTCAGGGAGATGTCCCGGTTCGCCAACGTGCCGTCGGGATAAACCTTTAGGAGACCCTCGGTCTCCAGGATGTAGCTCATAGCGTACTACCGCCTTAAGAGGCCGGGGAGCGGCCGTAGCGGCCCCTCCCCGGATAGTAGCGTGGATTAGTTACCGAACGCGGTACCTACCTGAATCTCGCCGTCGGCGATCATTTGCATGATCTCTTCGACCTGCTGGCGCATTTCGGCCGGCACGATTCGTTCGTAATTCTCGTTCTCCGCGAGACCGACACCGTTTTCGGCAAACCCGAGAACCTCAGCCTCGCCGTAGGGAAGAGTCCCCTCGATGTGCATGCGAATGCCCCTAAGGATCGATTCGTCTACGTTTTTCATCATAGAGGTGACGATAAACGAAGCCTTCTCGGGGTCGCTCTCCTGGAAGAGCTGGTACTGGTCGGAGTCAACACCGATAGCGTACCGTTCCCGCTCCGCGGCGGCGTCAATTCCACCGAGCCCGGTCTCGCCGGCGACGTTGAAGATAATATCAGCTCCCTGATCGTACATGGCGAGGGAGAGCTCCTTGCCCTTCGCGGGATCGGAGAAGGCGCCGGCGTAGGCGACCCGGGTGTCGACGTTATCGTTGACGTAGGCGACGCCCTCTTCAAATCCGACCTTGAAGTCGTTAATGACGGGGATATCCATGCCTCCGAGGAACCCGGCAACCGGCGCGGAGTTGGCGTACTGGAAGTCGCCGGTAGTCATCATCGCCGCCAGCGCGCCGACAACGAAGGAGCCTTCGTTCTGGCTGTAGAGAATTGAATACACGTTGTCGAGGTTACCCTTGCTATAGTCTACGCTCGTGTCGTAGGTGAAGAAGTACTTGTCCGGATACTGGGGCGCATAGGTCTCCAGGTACTCCTGAAGGTGCCAGGTACCGGCGATAATAATGTCCCAGTCCCCCTCCGCGAGCTGTGCGATGTCCGGTTCCCACCGGGCCGGATCGTAACCGCCTTCAACGACACGGGCGAAGATCCCGAGCTCCTCTTCGGCCATCCGCACGCCACGAGCGGCGGAATCGAAGAAGGACTTGTCTCCGAGAGTTCCGTTGAGGTAGAGAACAACCCTGAGTTGGTCCTCTCCACTACCCTGCTCGCCCTGTCCACCGGCGAAAGCAAGCCCTGCAGTTATCACGATTAATACCGCAAACAAGAATGCACGTCGCATATTGGTTACCTCCCTTTCTGAAAGTGTCAGAAGTGTAGCGCGATTCTGCTCGGCGGTGCAACGGAAAAGTGGGCAACCGGCGAAGGAGTCTGGTAAAGTTACACTATGTCCGATTATCAAGCGCTTGGACGCCGCCTCTGGGAGAACCCGGAGGGCGGCTTTCTCGAGTGGAAGACCCAGAAAATACTGACCGAGGGCTTCAGCGGCGCAGGTTTCTCCGTTGAGCCCTTTGAAGGAATCCCCGGCTTTCGCGCCCGGTGGACAGAAATTCACGCCGCGGCCGGCGACGGCAGGGCCGCGGGAGCCCCGGTCCGTGAGGGTCGAGTCGCCCTGATAACCGACATGGACGCCCTTCCACTGGAGGGCGGCTACCGCCACATGTGCGGTCACCACCAGCAGATGACCGCCCTCCTCGCGACAGCCCGGGAAATGGTGAGCCAGGCGCCGGAGCTCCTAAAACGGGTCGACTTTCTCGCCTTTCCCGGGGAGGAGTACTTAGAGCTCGACCGACGGCGAGAGCTCCAGAAGGCGGGAACCATTAGTCG
>CAZIVQ010000226.1:0-6507 GCA_964542415.1 uncultured Bacteroidia bacterium
GTCAGCTCTCTCCTCTGGCCCGGATCGAGAACCAGGGTCCCCACCGACTTTTGCGGGAGCAACTCGAAGAAGCGCTTCAGGCCCTGCGCCCGGAACACCGAGAGGCCTTTTTGCTCCATCACCAGGGGTTCAAGTACCGGGAGATTGCAGAAAAAATGGATATCTCCACCGCCAACGTCAAGATACGGATTCACCTGGCACGCAAATTCCTGCGCAACCGGCTGGCTGACTACCAGTACGGCCTCTGATGACGAACCTAAAGGTGTTGCTGGTTCTCTTGCCGGTTAGGTGGGGGAACTTTTTCGCTGGAAGATCATTGACCGCGGCCGGAGTACGCCATAAACCCGCCACAGTCCGGATATCCGGCCCAGCAGTTGGTATTTTGCCTCGTGAAACCGATGTCTATTCTGCGAGCAGTCGGTCGAGGCCGGGCTCCCGGCTGAAATGCTGGTCGAGAGAAATGAAGGTCTCGGTACGGCGTACGTGGGGGATGGGCTGGATCTTTTGGACCAGCAGGTCGCGCAGGTGCTGGGTATCGCGGCAGTAAACTTTGAGAAAAATGGCGTATTCGCCGGTGGTGTAATGACATTCTACCACTTCAGGGATCTCGCGCAGGCGGGCAAAAATGCTTTCGAAGCCGTCGCTCTTGTCGAGGTGAATGCCCAAAAACCCGCAGATTCCCAAGCCGACTTTCTTGTAGTTGACCACCAGGTGAGAACCTTGGATGATGCCGAGTTTTTCTAATTTTTGGATACGGAGGTGAACCGTCGCCCCGGAGACTTTACATATACGTGCGATTTCCAGGTACGGAGTGCGGGCATCGTTGAGCAGAATGTGGAGGATATTCTGGTCGAGTTTGTCTAGCTGAACCGGCGCAGGCATAGAAGAGAAGGTAAAATGGAAAAGCAAAGCAAAAATGATAAACAAACAGCATATTCGCTAATCCATTAGCAAAAAACTAAGCTTTTGGCTCGAAAAATTCTAATTTATCAATGATTTAGTTTCGCAAGCACTAGCTCAAGCCTAACCACTCTTTGAGGCTGGTGGCGTCTTTGGGGTCAAGGCGACCGGCGAGGAGCAGCCGCAATTCACGCCGCTGCTGCGCCCCTTCAAAATCGGCCTTTTCTGCCTCGGTCTCCGGCATCACCGGGCTGACCGGGATGGGGCGCCCCGACTGGTCTACCGCCACGAAGGTGTAAAAAGCCGTGTTGCTCTCCTTGCGGGTGCCCGTCTGTAAGTCTTCGCAGGCCACGTCGATACGCACCTCCAGCGAGGTATGGAAGGTGCGGGTAACCCGGGCCTCCAGGATCACGATGGCCCCCAAGGGAATGGCGGCCTTGAATTCTACAAAGTCGACCGAGACGGTGACCACGGTCCGGTTCGTGGCGCGCTGCGCCGAAATCGCCGAGATCAGGTCCATCCAATGCAGCAGCTTGCCCCCCATGAGGTTGTTGAGGTTGTTGGTGTCATTGGGCATCACCAGCTCGGTCTTGAGGGTGTAGGTGGCGGAGATGGGTTTCATGTGGGAGAGGATAGAGTATAGAGGATAGAGTATAGAGGATAGACTTGGGATTTGAGACTTGGGATTTGGTTCCTGAATCCTGAACCTTGGTAAAGTTAGCAATTTGCGGGGGAGTCTCGGCTGGCAGGGGCAAAACGGGCCTTTTCGAAAAATGCCTTTTTCCTCGTACTTTTGAGGCATGCAAGCCTACCATGATTTACTACAGCAGGTGTTCGAGCACGGGGTCGACAAGGGCGACCGGACGGGCACGGGGACCCGCAGCCTTTTTGGCCATCAGATGCGCTTCGACCTGGGCGCAGGCTTTCCGTTGGTGACCACCAAGAAAGTCCACCTCAAATCCATCATCCACGAATTGCTCTGGTTTCTCTCAGGCAGCAGCAACGTGCGCTACCTGCAAGAGCACGGCGTCCGCATCTGGAACGAATGGGCCGATGAACAGGGCGAGCTAGGCCCGGTATACGGGGTGCAATGGCGGGCCTGGCAAGGCAGCCGGGGAGAAACCATCGACCAGATCAGCCAGGTGGTGGCCCAGATCCGGGCCAACCCCAACTCCCGCCGCCATCTCGTCAGCGCCTGGAACGTGGCCGAAGTGCCCCACATGGCGCTGCCTCCTTGCCATGCGCTCTTTCAGTTCTACGTGGCGGAGGGCAAGCTCTCCTGCCAGCTCTACCAGCGCAGCGCCGACCTCTTCCTTGGCGTGCCTTTCAACATTGCCTCCTATGCCCTGCTCACCCTCATGGTGGCCCAGGTCACGGAGCTGGAACCCGGCGATTTTGTGCATACCTTCGGCGATGCCCACATCTACCAAAACCATTTCGAGCAGGTCCGGCTCCAGCTCAGCCGCGAGCACCGGCCCCTGCCACAGATGCACCTCAACCCCGCCGTCAAGGATATTTTTGCCTTCCAATACGAGGACTTTACCCTTGCCGGCTACGACCCTCACCCCGCCATCAAAGCGCCGATCGCGGTTTAGGGGTAGCCCCGACCTTTGGAGCAGTTTTATTTCCGGTTGAATCTTTCTTCCCCTGCTTTCTGGCCCGAATCTGGGTACCTTTGTTCTCCTTCGATCCCGGTATGAAAGACATTTTCAAAAAAGTTCGTCGCCTGGAAATCAAAATCCGCAAGATGGTGGACAACACCTTTGCGGGTGAATACCAGTCGGCTTTCAAGGGCCAGGGCCTGGAGTTCGATGAGGTGCGACCCTATCAGATCGGCGACGATGTGCGCAGCATCGACTGGAATGTGACGGCCAAAGTGGGGCAGGT
Source organism: uncultured Bacteroidia bacterium (assembly GCA_964542415.1). Classification (GTDB taxonomy): domain Bacteria; phylum Bacteroidota; class Bacteroidia; order J057; family J057; genus CAZIVQ01. The sequence continues at coordinate 2,788 of CAZIVQ010000226.1, forward strand.
GTTTGTGAAAAAATACCGCGAAGAGCGGGAGCAGACCCTCTTCGTCTTGTTTGATGTCAGTGGGTCGGGCGATTTTGGGCCGGGGGAAGAAAACAAGCGCCTCATTGGCACCGAACTCACCTCTATCCTGGCTTTTTCTGCCCTCAAAAACAACGACAAGATCGGCCTGGCTACTTTCTCCGACCGCATTGAGCGCTACTACAAGCCCAACAAGGGCCGCAAACACGCCCTCAAGATCGTACGCGGGGTGCTGACCCACCAAAACAAGAGCGAGCAGACCGACATCAACTTTGCCCTCGACTTCATCAAGCACACCCTCAAGCGACGCAGCATCTTGCTGATCATTTCAGACTTCCTCGACCTCAACTATGAGCATTCCCTGGTCCAGCTCAGCCGCAAGCACGAGGTCATCCTGATCCGGCTCTATCACCCAAATGAACTCTTCCTCATGGGGACGGGCACCATCCCTGTCGTCGACATCGAGAGTGGGCGGCAGCGCTGGCTCAATGCCGGAGATGTGGGCTACCGCAAGCAGCTCAACGATAATTTTAACCGAGTCGAGGCCCAGCTGGAGGACGTATGTCGCCGCAACCGCATCGACTTCATGTCGATCGACACGTCCCAGGATTACATCCCTGCCCTGGAAGCCTACTTTCGCCGCCGCAACCGCCGGAGACGACACTGAGCCCCCCTGGTAAAGCTCTCCCATGTCCAACGCCCCTGCCTGCATGCCGACCTTTCGCCTTTTGTGTACCCTGTTGCTTCTCCAGCTCCCCGCCGGAGCCTGGGCACAGCAGGTCAACGCCCAGCTGAACTTTCTGGCCGACAGCATGGCGGTAGGAGAAGTGGTAGCCCTCCAGCTGCGGATTCAGCATCCAGGGGAGGTTCGCATTCTTTTTCCGCAGGGCGAGCGGGAGTTTGCGCCTTTTGAGCGGGTAGCGGTAGAATTCACGGAGCCCGAGCGATCGCGGCAGCGTATCTGGTCAGAGGTGACCTACCAGCTACGTAGCTTTGACCTGGCTCCCAAGCAGGGGGTGCGCCTTTCATACGTCTACCAGAGAGGAGCTGACACCCTCCGGGCTTGGGTCGAAAGCGACAGCATCCGGCTGGTATCCCGCTTGCCCGAGGAGACCCAAGGCCTGGGCTACCGGTCCCACGAAGGCTTGCTGACCGTGAGTGACCCCCCAGATTATCGTTGGCTCTTCTTTTTCCTGGGCGGGCTGTTGCTGCTCGGGGGCTTGATGATGGTGCTGCTGCGGCGGCCCATCCGGCGGTTTATCCGGCGTCGGCAGCTCAGCCAGGAATGGTACCAAGTCCGCAAACAGCTGCGTAAGCTGGGGCAGGAGCGAGATCAGGAGAATTTTTTTGAGCAGCTCGGTTACCTTTGGAAAAGCTATCTCTCCGAAGCGGAGTGCGTTCCGCTCCTGAGCATGACCACCACCGAGCTGCGCGACACCATTTTGCAAATGCCTCACCTGAGCATGGAGCAGCAGCACGCCCTGCTCCAGATCGCCGAGGAAGGCGATCAGGTCATCTACGCCGGCAACGAACTCCCCCCGCAGCAGATGGAACGGCACCTGCGCACGGCCCGGCAGATTCTTACTCTTGAATACCGGCGCCGCAAGCGAAAATTGGAGGAGAAAAAAGGAAAAGCCTAAGCCCGGCGGGCATTCAGTGCTATTTTGGTGGCCAGCAAAGCCACGGCAATAAAACTCAGGAAATAGACCAGGTCGCGGGTGTCGACCACCCCGCGGCTGATGCTGCTATAATGCTCCAGGATGCCCAGCTGGATCAAAAAAGCATTGATGCCGCTGAGTACCTTGACGCCAGCCAGCAGGTCGGGGCCCATGAAGAAGGCGAAGCAGAGAAAAAGGCCTAAAATGAAGGCGATGATCTGGTTGCTGGCCAGGGCAGAAGTAAACAGCCCGATGGCGGCAAAGACAGCTCCCAGAAAGAATAGGCCGATGTAGGCCCCGATGGTGGCGCCGATGTCGAGGTTCCCCACTGGCTCTCCCAGCCAATAGACGCTCCCAAAGTAGATCAGGGTCGGTAGGAGGGAGAAAAAGATCAGGAAAACCGCCGCCAGGTATTTGCCCCAGATCAACTCCCACTCCTGCAGCGGCTTGGTCATCAGAAACTCGATGGTGCCCGTCTTGATTTCTTCAGAAAAAGCCCGCATGGTGAGGGCCGGTACCAGAAATAGAAAGAGGTAGGGACCGATATAAAACAGGGTGTCGAGCGTCGCAAAGCCTGTTTCCAGCACATTGTACTCAAATACCCAGAAAAACAGCCCCGCCCCGGTCAAAAATACCGCGATGACCACATAGGCAATCAAGGAGTCGAAGTAGGAGGCGACTTCGCGCCGGAAAAGGGTGAGGACGTTTTGCATGAAAAAAATAGATCTCTGCTGAGAATGGCTGGTCAAAAATAGCCAACAAAGCCCGACGCGCCAAATGAGAAGTGGGCGGCCAGAAGCCCGCTTCCTGACCCCCCGGTTTCCGGAGCTGGGTATGCCGGTAACGCCGTCACTTGACCCGCAGCACCCCGCGCATGGTCACATAATGCCCGGGATAGGTACACACGTAAGGATAAACCCCCGGTTCAGCTGGCGCCTCGAAGTAGAGGGTCTGGCTGGTCCCGGGTTGCAGCAGCTTGGTGTAGTACAGCACGGCGGGCAGGTCCGGCGCGTAGTTGAGTTCCATGCCCCTTACGCCCAGCTTCAGCGCGGCCTCTCCGACGCGGTCGGCTTGGCCCGGTTGGGTGAGGATAAAGTTGTGCGGCATGTCATCGGGGTTAGAGAAAATCAGCTTGATGCGCGTCCCGGCCTCCACGGTCATGTCGGTGACGCTGAATTTGAGGCCGGGCTCGGTGCCCATGCGGATGGTGAGTTCGGCCCCGTCTTCCCAATGAGCCGGCAGGGTAACCTGGTTTTTGGCCAGGGCAGGGGTTTTCTTTTTCCGGGTAGGCAGGTCTGATTGACTTTTTGGGGGGGTACCTGTCAGGGCCGCAATCGCGTCGGGAGAAGCCTGTTGAGGCGCTTCTTTGATGGCGCTGCCACCCTGAACTTTTTCAGAAGCGACCATCCTGGGCAGGCTGGCCGGGTCGAGTTTGGGGCCTTCAGGAATGCGGTTGAGGGTGTAGTAGCCGGTGGGATGGAGCAAGGGTGCCCCATCATTGTAAGCTTTTACCCCGCTGAGGGTCAGCTCGTGGATGTAATACTGCCGGGCTTGGTCCACCACCAGCCGCACCTTCAGGCCATCGGGGGAGACCTTGATGCCTTTGAGGGCGTGGGACTCAAGGTTTACCGCCGGAGAGCCATAGACGGGGTGGTATTTGTAGGTAAAGCTGCTGACCTGGTAGCTATTGGGATCTTGGGCCGTAGCCTTGTCTACCGGCTGGGTAAATTCGATTTCAAACCCATCAGGCATGGCACGAATGGTCTTCATTTCGAAGGGCGTCTTGCCACTCCACACCAAGCGCTGCAAGGCATAGGAGGCCGGGCCGGTAGAGCCCCAGCCGCGGTTACTCTGGGCAGCGAAGAGGGAGCCATCCTGGCCCCAGCTCAGGCGCATCACCCCAGAAGCAAAGCCTTTGAAGAACCCGAAAGCAGCCCCCTGGTAGACCCCATCCACCTTTTCCATGGCTACCCGCACGATTTTACTTTGCCCCTGGTCAGATCGGAAGAGCACACGTCTGAACTCCAGTCACGTGAAACGATCT